>CAZLZZ010000007.1:0-19286 GCA_964564165.1 uncultured Alcanivoracaceae bacterium
ATTCTTGTTCAACTTAGAAGATTCGCCACTGCTAATCCAGCGCCCGCTTAAAGGACTCAATAATTGCAAGTCACTAGACACACTTCCAGTTGAGTTATCATTGTAGTTATTGGTTACGCTGCCAATGGGCGTAAGAGTAATGGCGGAAAATTCACAGTCAGGGCAAAAGCCATTAGATGCTTGGTCCATAATGGTTTCTGTATCCGAAAAGGCTCTTGACCCTATCGACCAAACAGGCAAGCCCAAATCATCGTAAAAATAAAAAACTGTATTTTCATGGGTTTCGGTCGCAAGAACCGTACTTCCAAACCCCGATTGATCGGGTAAAAACCACAAGCCTGTAATGTCTAATTGTTCGCTACCATTGACTTCCGGGCAGTTATTTTCAGGTGAGTATAAGGAAACCAGCTTCTCTGTATAAGTTTTATCAGGCAAAGCAATGGATATAACCCCTGAACTTGCCGAAGTATACACCATCGAAATACTGCCAGCTAAAGACAACTTAGGAGTGACTCCATTCCAGGTTACTAAATTCAAATCGCCTCGCCATTGGTTTTGATTGGTAATAGAACCCGTTGCTTGTGACCATATTGGTTGGGTCCCATCATGATTGTAAGTGTACCAAGTGACGGCTTGTGTGGATTGACTTTGGCTCAAATCTATACCCCAACCACTTCTAGATGGATTAAACCACAAGCTTTGATTGGGCTGAATGGCTTCCCCATACTCTACTTCAGCAAATAGTGCTAAATAATTGTCATGAGCCTGTGATGAAGTTGATTCTCTTGGTGATATTTCTACATACCATCTTCCAGGAGGGTGATTACTAACATTAACTTGTATAGATTCTGTATTAATAAACAATGGTGGAGACACACCAATTAGTGTTCCAACTGATGATACTGTAAAAACAGGAGTTAACACTGATAAATCTGGTTTTATATTCAAAGGATCAAAATCAAAATCTGTTCTATAAACATTTACATCAAAGGGTACATCAAAACTAAAAAGTGATATTGTTACTGCATTGATGCCAGTATCTATATACATATTTGAAAACTTATCTCCTTCATTAAAAACCATATCAACTTGCTCATTGTTTAAAGAAAACAACTTTTGATTAATTGGATTGTTGGCAGTAATCTTGACAGGAATAATTGCAGTTTTTCCGGCCGACTCAGGGTTAGCACCAACAGCAATAACCGCAAAGTAATTATTCGAAGGTGATGGCAGTGCTGGCAATTCATAAGACACATCAAGTGCAGTATTGGACTGCGCTTTTACTGGTGCTTTAATGTACAGTCCAGTTCCCTGTACAAGAATATTCACATTATTCGCAAAATTTGTTTTCTTGGCAGTATCACCTATATCAAACTGTGCCAACTCAGTATTAATCGACGCCGAGCCGTTGCTAGATTTATTATTACTCAATATCCAGTACTTCCCAGGCCTAACATTATTGAGAACACATCTTTTTATTTGCGATGCGTTGGTGACTTTACACAGTATTTCAGACTCATCGGGAGTATCATTGACTCTTAAATCTAGACCCACATACAAATCCGCACCATTGCTTCCCGAGCTACTGGATTCAATAATCACGGCTAATTTCTCATCGATTACTTCAAACAAACTAAAAGATGAACCCGCTTCTTCAAATACACCATCCTCATCAAATGGATTATTATTGGCATCGGCTGACAATGAAAAGCTATTTAACTCTGGTATTTTAAAACCCAAACCCACATAAGTAGCATCGCTCATGGCTGCAATATTGGATAATTCAATGTCAAAACGACCATGTCTTGTTGTTGATTGTTTTTCTACAATACTTGGGTAATTCCCTGCAGGCACAAAAACTGCTAGAGGCACTTTACTCACCGATGGTGCAATCGTGTCAACCATGGGATCAGAGTTGCTGCTTGAGTTGACAGTAAATACAATTTTGGCCTCAGCCCAATCACCAATCACATCATCGGCAGTGGTATCAATGGTGATATTTAACAGAATTTCATTGGTTGCTGTAAAATCAAAACTATTCGGTGTTACAGTGACATTCAATCCATTGGATTTTTCTACACTCACATTCCATACTGGATCAACCACATTGTAATTATTCAACAATTTAACCCTGCGGGTAAATGAGCACGAAGGATAACAATTGTCATTAACTAACTCTGGTAAATTTAATTGTGAAATATCAGCGCCATTTTGAGGGTTGGCATTGATAAATTCTTGCCTTGTTATATCAAAGTAGATCGAATTGGCAATTGCCAAATCAACCTGTGTGCGCCCTGCTCCTTGATCTGCAAAATCGGCTTTTGTGGCCTTGTCTTCTTTTAGCATCTGTGTATTATTGGCAGTTAATATCAAAGAACTTATGATTTGTGATGGAGAGTAATCCGGATGCGCTGCTTTTATCAATGCAGCTGCACCTGAAATATGTGGTGCAGACATTGAAGTTCCTGATCTTGATATCAATCCAGAACCTTCTTGTGCGGCAGAAAAAACGGAAGTACCCGGTGCTGATAAATTGGGTTTCATGTAATTTTCTGGGTGTTTTATTCCTGAAGACGAAGAGTTGCTGTTGTAAATTATTTCTAATGGCCCTCTTGAACTACTGGAACTCATGACATCACCCAAGGTATCATCATAAATTAAGGTTTGGCCTGTTATTTCGCCCATGTGATCTGCACCTGCATCTAGCCAATCTCGTAATTTAGAGCCATCATTGTTACCCAAATGGGTCGCAGGCAAACAGTGATTATCTGCCACAATGCTTTCTTGTTGACCCACAGTATTGGCCAGAATATAGCCAGCAGCCCCTGCTTGCAACACATTGAAACCTTTTTCAATTCGACCATAACTGCCGCGATCACAGACCACGATTTCGCCATTAAATGTATTGGGTACAAAGGGATTAGACACACCTGTTAATACATCATTGCCCGTTCCTGAACACTGTGTTTTAAGTTCAGGATCGCCTTGACCACACAAAGCATTACCAAAATCTTTGGCATGCACGATTTTTAAGGGTCCAATTCCACCGGATTGACTCACTCCTATTAAATCGACTAATGAAGAATTTCCACCTGCAAAATTAACCACTGAACTTTGTAACTGTCTAGAGTGGGTAGAATTTGCAGCAGTAATCACCCAAGGTGCCACTGCAGGGGAACCAATAGTCGATTCTCCAGGGCCAGCATTTCCAGCAGACACCACAAACACCACACCCGCTTGTCGGGCATTTAACATAGCAGCTGCTGATATACCAGCACCAAATTCACCACAAAAGCTTCCATTGCCATCCAAACCAGCCCAAGGCGAGCAAGGCGTGTCAGAACCAATTGAATAATTAACCACATCAACCAAATCCGCTGTAGCTTGATCTATCGCAGACAGTAAGCTACTTAAAGGACAGCCTCCTCCTTCCCCTTCATCATCTGCAGCCAAGCAGGCTTTGTATGAAATAATATTTGCCCTTGGTGCGACACCAGAAACATTGAAATTTATGCCCAAAAAGTTAGAAGAATAAGCATTTCCTGCAGCAATACCAGCCACATGCGAACCATGACCTGTTGAATCAATACCGCCTGTTCCTTCATCTGTAAAATCATAAATACCAATTAATTTATTGTTACAAGTCAGAGCACTACACAAGCCAAAGGTCATGCCTCTTGGATTGCTGTGGGTATATTGATTGCTTGTTCCTGCTCCTGAAACCTCCTGAAACGAAGGATGAGAAGGGTTGATTCCAGTATCAATGATGCCAACAACAACACCTTCTCCTCTATTGGCAGGTGCATCTAACGCGATTCCATCCCATACAGCATCGGCTCCTATCCATTGAGGCCCAACATCGGTGTGAATGGTATAGTTTTTTTCTAAACTTATTGATTTAACTTGGGCTGATTTTTGTAAGTTCTTGGCTTCAGAAATGGTCAAACTTAAAGAAACGCCATTAAATGCGTAAAAGTATTCATGTTTTACTGGATACTCATCAATGGATTTTTGTTGTACTTTAGAAAATTCAGACAATACTTGACTTTGCAACGATGACAAATGCTTTTTTTGTGCAACGGCAGCTTTAGAATTAAGGTTTTTCCCATACTCAACTGCTAAAGGTGGGTCATAGAACTCAACTATGAAGGTTTTTCTTTCTTCTGCAAATAAATAACCAGTAGTCAACAATAACGACAACACAATCAATTTTTTCATAACATTACCTTTGTTTTTTAATGGATCGATTTTCACATTCCTTAATGATTACAATTAAATCACGGTGCTTGAATAAAAGTCTATTCTTTTGCCTTTAATAAATCAAAAAACACCCTCATCACGCCATTGGTAGGCATTAGCTTGTATCAATATCGATTTAGATAGAGCGAGGGCAAGTGTTATTCCTTTGTTTGGTATTGGTTTTATCGCAACAAAAACATGCTTCATCAGAACTTTTAACTTGATTTAAATTCTCTAGATCTAGAGCAATAAATTAGATAAATTTAATTTAATAATATGGACAAATTAGTGCAGAAACATATAAAATGATTATTTTATAAACACTATCACTTGGTTTTGCACCAACTTAATTCTTAAATATGCATACAAACATCTCAAAAAAGCCAATGTCAACTTGGATTATTCTATTTTTAACCTTCTCACTTTATGCGTGCGGAACGGATAAACAAACAAACAATGAAGACAATGAAAACAAGGGAGGTCATGTAAAAATAATCACCCTATCCCCCCACCTTGCAGAACTTGTTTATTCTGCGGGAGCAATGGACAACTTGATTGCGGTGGTTGCTTATAGCGACTTCCCTGCGGAGGTGAAATCCATTGAGCTTGTTGGAGATGCGTTCAAACTAGACTATGAAAAAATTATTGCATTAAAACCAGATTACATTTTAACTTGGAAAGGTGGCACGCCAATTGCTGTTCTAGAAAAGTTAAAGTCACTAAATCTGACCACCATAGAAACTGAAATAAATACCTTAGCAGATATCCCCGAGACCATAGCGCAAATTGCAAAACTAACCCAAACTCAAGATCATGCCGATATTGCCATTGACTTATTCAACAACACACTTGCGAAAATTCAATCTAAAAAGTATTCAAAAACCACTGCTTTTATCGAAACCTATCACCAGCCTCTCTACACAGTTTCTGGAAAACATTGGATAAGTGAAGCAGTATCTGTGTGTGGCTATGAAAATGTATTTGCAGATTTGCCCCAGAGTTCAGTACCGGTCACACTCGAATCTGTTATTTTAAAAAATCCCCAAGCCATCATCAATATAGCCAAACAAGCCGACAAACAGTGGTTAAAATGGCAAAATTTATTGGCAGTAAAAAACAATCAAATTATCACCATAGATCCCGATATTATTTCAAGACCCAGTATGCGCATATTGGAAGGGATTAAACAATTGTGCACAAATAACATTTAGAAAAAAATTAAAAAAAATTAGCACCACAACTCCTCATCGGTTTCATCGGTGACTCTTGCCACAACAAACAACCAATCAGACAAACGGTTAATAAAAACCACAAGCAATGGATTGAATTCATGACTTACACTGGCTTTGACCAAAGCCCGTTCTGCTCTGCGACAAATACTGCGTGCCATGTGAATTCTTGCACAGAGTTCACTGCCCGTGGGCAAAATAAAATTTGCCAGTGGCGCAAGTCGTTTATTGTAGTGCTCAACTGAAAGCTCTATTTCTGAAATTTGTTGCCCAGAAATCAACACCGAACCCTCTAAACATAAATCACCGCCAACATTGAATAAATTGTGCTGCAATTGATTAAATATCCTATCTAATTCTTTGTTAATACAAACAACTCTTGTTATTCCAATGGCACAATTTAATTCATCAATTGTACCTATTGCTTCAATAATATCAGAGGCTTTTGAAACCCGGATATTGCCTGCCAAACCTGTGGTGCCATCATCGCCAGTTTTGGTAACGATTTTACTTAATCTATTGCCCATAATTTTTCAAATTTTGTTTGTTAATCGCATTAACATTTAGTATAGTTCACGCAATTAAAAAATAGCAAGAGAGTCCTATGAAAAAAACTCAATTACACCAAGCACATATTGATGCTGGTGCCAAAATGGTTGATTTTGGCGGTTGGGATATGCCAATTAATTATGGCTCTCAAATTGAGGAACACCATAGCGTTCGCAAGGACAAAGGCATGTTTGATGTTTCACACATGACGATTGTTGATTTAACAGGCGATGAATCTGAAAAATTCTTGCTTAAATTACTGGCCAATGACGTGCGCAAATTAAACGATGGCAAAGCTTTGTACAGTACTATGCTGAATGAGAGTGGTGGCATTATTGATGATTTAATTGTGTATAAACGTGCGAAAAATAGCTACCGAATTGTGGTCAATGCTGGCACCAGAGAAAAGGATTTGGCATGGTTTGAAAAACACATCGTTCATTTTGACGCGAAAATTACAGAACGTTCTAAATTGGCCATGATTGCCGTGCAAGGCCCGAAGGCTATTGATGCCTGTTTAACGGTGTTGCCCCAACATATTTCTGACCAATTATCTGAATTAAAAAGGTTTAGTGCGATTGACAGTCCAGATTATTTTATTGGACGCACCGGTTATACGGGTGAAGATGGCGTAGAAATTTTAGTGGCCCAAGAAAATGCCGTTGTATTGTGGAACAAATTATTGCAAGCAAATGTACAGCCCTGTGGGCTGGGTGCCAGAGATACATTGCGCCTTGAATCGGGCATGCATTTGTACGGGCAAGACATGCATGATGAGATAAGTCCTTTAGAATGTGGACTTGGTTGGACTGTGCGCAAAGAAAATCCCGACTTTATCGGCTCTAAGGCCTTAACAGCTTTAAGAGAAAAAGGCATTGCCCGTAAAATGACAGGGGTTGTACTAACCCAAAGAGGGATTTTGCGACACAACCAAACATTGGTTGATAACAATGGCAAAACAGGAGTTATTACCAGTGGTTCATTTTCACCGACTACCCAAGTGGCAATTGCCATGGCTATTGTTGACAAAAATATAGATGACTCTGTAAAAGTGCAAATTCGAAAAAAACAATTTTCCGTCAAATTAGTGAAATTACCATTTGTCAAAAACGGTCAGTCAAATATATAATTAACAAAATTTAAATAGAGAAACATTATGAGTTATGTTCCAGATAATATAAAGTACACAGAATCTCACGAATGGATTGAGACACTTGAGAATGGCAATGTCAAAATTGGCATCACCGAACACGCACAAAGCGCATTGGGCGATATAGTCTTTGTGGAAATCCCAGAACTAGACAGTTACGCTGCCGGTGATGATTGTGCTGTAGTTGAATCGGTGAAAACTGCTTCTGATATTTTCACACCCATAGCGGGCACAATTGTTGCTGCCAATGATGCATTAGAAGATTCTCCAGAACTAATCAATGAATCACCGTATGACGATGGTTGGATTTTTGAAATGGAAGTAGATAATGCCGATGATTTGGCCGATTTAATGACTGCCGAAGAATACCGAAACTCTATCAAAGACGAAGATTAAATTTAAATCGGGTCAGTTTAAATCGGGTCAAAGTCGATTTAATCGTAACTGACCATTCATTTTGAGAACAACAAACTTAAATCGACTCTGACCCGATTTAAGTTAACAGGAAAATTCAATGCCATTTATTCCACATACCAGTGATGACATAAAAAACATGCTTGATGCCATAGGCGTTGAAAATATTGATAATTTATTTGATGAAATTCCAGAAGATTTAATTATTTCCCAATTGCAACATGTGCCACCTCAAATGAATGAGATGCAAGTCAGTCGATTCATTAAAGATAAAGCAAGAACCAACAATCACTTAATGTGCTTTGCCGGAGCAGGTGCTTACGAACACCACATCCCAGCCGCAATATGGCAACTGGCGACGCGTGGCGAATTTTATACGGCATATACACCCTACCAAGCAGAAGTTTCTCAAGGGTCATTACAAGTCATATATGAATTCCAAACCATGATCGCAAAACTCACCGGCATGGAAGTCAGCAATGCCTCCATGTATGACGGCGCATCAGCATTAGCAGAAGCCGCATTAATGGCGGTAAGAGCCAATCGTAAATCCAAGACCAAAACCATCTTAGTACCCAAAACCATTAATCCCGTTTACACCCAAGTCTTACACAATATTGTTAAGAATCAAGGGATTAAAGTTATACCTGTTGATTATGATACAAAAACGGGCAAAACAACTTTAGATAACTTGGCCCCATTTGCTGACAAAGACATCACCGCTTTAGTCATTCCACAACCCAATCATTTTGGCATTTTTGAAGATGTCGATGCGCTGACTGACTGGGCAAAAGCCAAAAACACATTGACCATAGCGGTTACAAACCCAACTTCTCTGGCTTTATTAAAAGCGCCAGGTCAATGGGGAAAAGACGGTGTAGATATTTGCACCGGAGAAGGCCAACCTTTGGGCGTTCCATTGTCTTCAGGCGGCCCTTATTTTGGTTTCATGACCACTAGACAAAAATATATACGCAATATGCAAGGGCGCATCGTTGGACCCACCACCGCTTTAGATAACAACCGCGGATACACATTGGCTTTTCAAGCACGTGAACAACATATCCGTCGAGCCAAAGCCACATCAAACATCTGCACCAATCAAGGTTTAATGGTCACTGGAGCAACCATTTATATGGCATTATTGGGCGAACGCGGCCTAAAACAAGTCGCAACTGCCTGTATGCAAAACATGTCATACCTCAAAGAAAAACTAAAACAAGCTGGCATTAAAGTATTGTTTGAAAGCCCTAACTTCCACGAAGTAGTTATCCAAATAGATACTACACCCGTAAAAAACATCATAGACACACTGGCAATGCAGAACATCATAGCAGGTGTGGATTTATCAGAAAACTACCCAGAATTGGGCAATATTATGTCGATATGTGTCACTGAAACCAAAACCCATGAGGATATTGATGATTATGTTGTGGCCTTGGGAGCGGTGGTTTTTAATTGAAAGTTGGAAATTGAAAACTAAAGATCAAAATCAAAAGAAGCATCGCAATTTGGGTATTACTATAACTGCTGGATTTTTTAAGTAATTTTATCCAACCTTTTTTCAAACTATTTGAAGTTATACCATACTATCATATAGAACCGACAATCTCACATGTCCTTTTAGTTTGTTGTTAGTTTTATTATTGCTTAGTTTGATTAGCAACGGCGTGAGTAGCTTTCTTAATGGCTTCTTGGTCGCCTAAATAATAATGTTTTATCGGTGTTAAGTCATCATCAAGTTCATAAACCAAAGGGACCCCTGTTGGGATATTAAGTTTCAATATTTCTTCATCAGATACCTTGTCTAAATATTTTATTAAAGCACGCATTGAATTTCCGTGTGCAGCAATAATCAAATTTTTGCCATTTTTAAGATCAGGTACAATCTGTTTTTTCCAAAATGGAATCACCCTTTTATAGGTATCTTCTAAACATTCACCCAATGGTATTTGTTTGTTTTTTAGACCTTTGTATTTGCGTTCATGCGCTGAATTTCGTTTATCATCCCATGTCAATTCAGGGGGTCTTGTAGAATAGCTTCTTCTCCATATCAACACCTGTTCATCACCGTATTGCTTGGCTGTTTCTGCCTTATTTAACCCCTGTAGCGCACCATAATGTCTTTCGTTAAGTTTCCACGAGCGTTTAACAGGAATCCATATTTGATCCATGCCCTCTAATGTAATCCACAAGGTTTTAATCGCTCTTTTTAAAACAGAGGTATAAGCTTTATCAAATTCGTATCCTTCTTGTTTTAGAATTTTTCCTGCATTGGTGGCCTGTTCAACACCTGCATCGGTTAAATCGACATCGGTCCAACCGGTGAATTTATTGGCCAAGTTCCACTCGCTTTCACCGTGTCTTAACAGTACTAATTTAATCATTTTGTCATCCGCAACATCTAAATAGGCCCATTATATCAGGACAGTTGTAAGCGTGTATGAAATTTCCTACAAGCTTATCAGAAAAATGCCGATTTCAATTTATTCACAAAAGTTTACAATGGGTATCATCTTAATCATAATTTAAAACTAATAAAACAATGAGTTCAAAAAACACAGTGCCAGATCAACACATGAAAGGTTCACTCGAAACAATGAAACACAGGTTAGATTTGCTAAAAAGAGTCAAGTTTTTGCAAAAGAGCCTAATAAAAATATCTTTTAGGCACGACCAAGGTCGTCCAGAAATATATGGCTGTTTATTGCGGTCATTGAAATTGACAAAAGAATCTTTACAAAAACTCAACTAACTGGCAAGAGGATACAAACATGGATAATGATTTGAAAAATATCCTTTTAGAAATTGAAGATATCATCGCAAAAATTGGCAATTACAACATTGGAAAGGCACAATTTTCTGAACAAGGAGGACAAGAATTGAAAGAACTTTTTGATAAGAAAATAAATGAAGCGAAATTAATAACCCAAAACCATGATATCGCATTGACTGACACTTAGCGTTCAAGAAGTTCGGAGTATGTCAACTAAATTGGCATGATAAATTTCTTACTGGCAATCCCCAGCAACAATATACCCACCACTATGTCCTTATGCGTCAAGATAGTTGTCTCATAATTAAAAACAAACATGAGGTGTGTTTTCAACTCAAATAGTTTATTTCCTACACTTCAATCATCTTTTTACTGATATTAATTTTAGTTACACTGTTTACAATAGAGGCTACTTCATAAAAGGAAATAACAATGAACAAATCAAATGGGTATTCACTTGTAGAACTAATGACAACATTAGCCATTATTGGTATATTAATAGGCTATGCTACGCCCAGTTTTTATCAATTAAAATTAAATAAACTCATGGAAAACGAAAGGAATAGATTGGCAGTATCTCTTAATTTCGCTAGAAGCTACGCCATAAAAAACCAACAACACATTATCATTTGTCCCAGCAACTCTGGAAAAGGCTGTGACAATCAATCCAGATGGTACCAAGGCTGGATAATTTTCAAAGACGACAACAAAAATCGACAGCTAGATGACGGAGAATTTTTATTGCAACATGAAAATGCAATGCAGACTGGGATAACAGTAACCTCATCAAGACACCGTCAGAAGATTCGTTATAACGGCATGGGTTTCTCGCCCGGAACCAATCTTTCTATCAATTTTTGCGATGCAAGAGGCGAAGAATTTGCCCAAGCAATTATTCTAAATAATGCCGGAAGAATTAAACAATCTAAACCAATTTCTGATAATGTATGTAACTAGCATTAATTTCAAGGTAGAATAGTATTTTTTATATTAAAATTATAAATTATGCATTACCTCGTCAACTTTGATCCTGTTTTATTAAACCTTGGTCCCGTTAAAATCTACTGGTACGCAATCACTTATTTAATAGGGTTTGCTTTGTTTATATTACTGGGCAATTGGCAGGTCAAAAACACCAAAACCTCTTGGACCAAAGAACACGTTTCAGATTTTTTATTTTATGGTGCATTAGGAGTTATCCTGGGCGGAAGAATTGGTTGGGTGCTATTTTACAGTGACATATCATTACTTGATGACCCATTATTGCCATTCAGAGTACAGGGTGGAGGCATGTCGTTTCATGGTGGTTTGATTGGTGTGTTTTTTGCGATGTTTTATTTCAAGTACAAAACAAAAAAAGGATTCTTCGAAATTGCAGATTTTGCTGCACCGTTAGGCGCACTGGGCATAGGTTCGGTAAGAATTGGCAATTTCATCAATGGAGAATTATGGGGCAGATTAACCGACAAACCTTGGGCGATGATTTTTCCTGATTCATTGCCTGAAAATCTTTGGAACAAATCCTTAGAACAATTACAGCTCATGAATCAAAAGGGCCTATTAGATGAATTTGCCAGACACCCATCAACATTGTACGAAGCATTCTTAGAGGGTTTTGTAACTTTTATTGTTGTCTGGATAGTAGCCAGAAAGTTTTCTAGAGCAGGACTGGTATCAGGAACCTTTCTGATTTGTTATGGACTTTCAAGGTTTATAGTAGAATTTTTCAGACAACCCGATGCCAATCGTGGCTTCGTTGCTTTTGACTGGATGACTATGGGACAAGTTTTAACCATACCCATTATACTATTGGGTTTGGTTTTTATCAGTGGAGTATTATCCAAAAAACCAGCATAATTAGACCAAGAAAAACATTCAAACTATTTAATTTTGACACTCTTGAGAAAGTATTCACGCCCTATAAAGATCAATCAAAAACCAGTTGGCTTTTACCATTTTCTTTGGCTCTATACAAAGCAGAATCAGCCTTTTGCAACAGTTCTTTGCCATTTAACAATGGATGATTTTGCTTCATAGCTAGACCCACAGAAATACTCAACTCTATTCCTTGAACATAATTATTAGAGAAACATTCATACAACAACTTGAATTTATTCTCAATTTCTACCCCACTGTATTGATTAAACACCACTAAAAACTCATCACCGCCATAGCGTCCAACAAAGGCATCGCGGTTAAAGACTTCTTTTAACTTATCGCACAAAAAAATCAAACACTCATCACCAATCGCATGCCCATATTTATCATTGATGCCTTTGAAATCATCCAAATCAATAAATGCAACTGAAACAGATCTATTGATATTGTTTGACTCTGAGAGCAGCACATCCAACTTAGATTGTATCGTCTCTCTATTTAATACATGAGTTAGATTATCGTATCTCGATGACTCCACAGTCTTTTGGTACTTCTTAACTGTTAACAGCGATAAAGTCATGGTATTGGCAAAGATAGTCAAATCTTGAATTATATTATTACTCACTTCAACATAACTGGGGAAAGTTAAAAACAAGCACAAATTGTCACGATCTTTTTCTACTATTGGGATGATTACAAAAGGCAGTTGACTGAAATTTTTTAATTCGTTTTTTTGAAAGCTAGTTGTATTACTGTCACAAATTTCATTCATTAATTTTCGGTTCCCTGCAATATATCCATTGATATCGAAATCAATTTTGTTACCAGAAATTAACTGAAATTCAATTTTGTTGTTATTTTGAGACACATAAAAAACATCTTTAGCCTCAACCAATTGCTGCAATGAAGAGATAAAATAAGAACGTATTAAGCCATTTAACTCAGATTGATTCCCATCATATTTATCGATAGTGTTAATGGTTCTTTGTAGGAAGTTTTTTTCCAGTTGTTTGCAAAACAATTCTCGGTCTACTCGTTTTATTTTCTTCTCAGCAACATCTCTTTGACTAATCACTCGCATAGTTTTATCCGCCAAACCAAAGGATAAAATAATCGCCTCAAACATCAAACCAAATTCAAAAGCCCGTGGCATCCAAAAAGCCAAGGGCTCCAAAGTTGTTGAATACTTAACCCTCATTAAAACTGTAATCATATGAACCAAAAAACCGATAGCCAAATACTGGGCTTGCCTAACTTTTAACAATGCATATTTAACAGGGATATAAATGGCAATCATTATACCTATGATAAAAAATAAATTAATCGCCTTAGCTAAATAGGCGTAGACTCCAGAAATATCGAAAAAGAACAGCAACAGCAATACAAAAACGATAACTGCTTCCAAAATCATCATTATTCTGGCAAGATTATAGTCAAATTTCGATCGGGATTTTAAGTCCAAGAAAACCAAAGTAAACATCCAGTAAAGAACAGATGTGATTTTTAACCAAATAACTTGTGTATAATCACCAAAAACAGGAGAAGACAAAGTTGGAAAATAAGAAATCATTCCTTCTTGAAAAAGAGTGGAAAATAACACGCTAAATATATAAAGAGAGTAAAGCAAATAACCCAATTTACGGGTAAAGAAATAAAAAACCAAATGTATCAACACCAAAGTCAAAATGATTGAATCAACCATTGTGAAGGTCATCAATAATTTTTGATCGTAACTTTTAATCCTAACTTTTTCTTCGATTGAAAAATAAAGGGGTTTTGAGGTTTGGTTTTCGATTAATATGTAGGAAACCTTGCCCACATCATTAAATGCCGTAACATTGGGCGAATAATTGCGATGGGCTTTATAGGTATTGCGCTCAAAACTGTCTTTCAACTGAAATGACTCATCGAAATACAGCACTCTAGAGAAATAATGCGGCATGATTAGCAGGGCATTTTCAATGTCAGTTGAATTGATTTGGGTTATTCTAAACACAATATTGTCTTGCGATTTGCTAAAGTCCACTTTGTCATTATTGTTGAACTTAATAAAATCTAGAGACTTAACAGTGGCTTCATCAAAAAAATCTTTATTAACACTCTGTTTCGCCACTTCAATTTCGATAGGGCTTATATTCTGAGGCGAAAAGGCATATTGACATCCACTTAAAAACATCATGGACATGCCAAACACTAAAAGTTCAAATAGGCGAAGATTGTGATGTTTTTTATCAGTTAAATACATTGATATTGGTTTTGATAGTTTAGTTTAATTTGTAAAGTTTCATTGATATCTTATTGAAAAACTTAATAAAATCAAGTATATTATCCATCCACTCACTACAAAAAACAATACAATGACAACCCTAAAAGACATTATTGCAGACTTCTCTACTGGAGATTTAATCTTATTCCATGGCTTTGGTATTGAAAGCGAAATCATCGAATTCGTTGATGACTCTCCTTATTCCCATGTTGCCATGGTCATAAAAATGCCAGGCATTGATATGCCATTGCTCTGGTCTAGCGATGAGATTACCACACTTAACGATTATCTTAATGATGGTTTGCATGCAGGTGTTCACCTCATGGACTTACAAAAAGTATTGGACTTAACCGCCTCAAGAACCAATAAAAAAGGCGAACATTATACTTATTCTTGGAGAAAGTTAATCTATCCCAAAGGGGACAAATTTATGCACAATTTGGAAGCCTTTATGCGTTCTGTGGATGGTAGGGCTTTTCCAACATTGAAAGACATGGCGTTACATTATCTCGAAGGAAAACTAGGAAAACGCGCTGATCAAAAAACATTTTTTTGTAGTCAACTGGCTACCAATACCTATATTCACCTAGGTATTTTTCCTGACTCTCTAATAGACAACAGTGTGGCACCAGGGGATTATGGTGACAATCACAGCGAAAAATTGCCGTGGCAGAATAATGCCAGTTTATCTGCAGAGGTACATTTTACTCATACAGTTTAAGGGTTCGGCTTAAAGGTTTTTTTCATCCATTTATCGAACAAAGGCATTTCATGCGCAAAATGACTGTTTCTATATTTGCTGATAGAACGCCTAACAGGTTTGCTATCTCGACTGGTTAAATTGACATCACCCTGTTGGGTTATTTTCCCAGTCGAATCTTTCAATTGATATGAAAAATCAATCAAAATCCTATCGAATTCTTGAACAACTCGATACAAGTTGCTTCTGCCATAGAGGAAACTCCCAGCCATATCGATATTATTAATTGATATATCCAAAGTATTGTCTGCTGGCATGAATTTGCTCGCTGATTTTTGCATCAATTCGGTTAACTGTTGCATTAGACGCTCACGATCTTTAGCTCTGGTACTGGCTTGAGTTTTAAAATCGGTGAATTTTTCTGGTTGGTTGAAATCAACTGTAACCAAACTGTCGCTAGCTGTAAGCCCTGCAACAGATATAAACATTAACATAACGATTGATATAGACATTAAAAATTTCACTTTGTCACCTCTAGAATACAAAATACAATGTTCAACTATTCTACCCTTATCTATATGAACCGCAACTGAATTTAGTGTAATCTCAAATTATCTCATAAAAAACTACTTCAAGTTTATTCGACATATTTAATGCAACTTTATGTTTTTGCTAGTAATTAATTCTTGACAATTGCTATTAAACTATCTATTGTTACTTATAAAAAACCAATAAATAAATACAGGGGAAAAGTCATGGCACAAGATCCGTGCAATTCAGTCTTGGTACAGCCCAAGATCAACAACAAAGATATGAGCAAAAATTTTAGCGATTTACATCAACCACTCAACCCGCAACAGGCCTTAGAAGAGTCTGACAGATGCTTATATTGTTATGACGCACCTTGCATACAAGCTTGCCCAACTTCCATTGATATACCGACATTTATTCACCAAATTCGTTCAGACAACGCCATTGGAGCAGCCAAAACGATATTGTCTGAAAATATTATGGGCGGAACCTGTGCACGAGTTTGCCCAACTGAGGTATTGTGTGAACAAGTCTGCGTGTTAAATACATCCCATCAACAGCCTATCGAAATTGGTCTATTGCAACGTCATGCAGTTGATCAGTTATTAACCACGGCAACCGGTCATCCTTTTAAACGAGCTAAACCAAACGGCAAAACTATAGCCGTTATTGGTGCGGGCCCAGCTGGCTTATCATGCTCTCATCGTTTATCTATGCTCGGATATGAAGTGGTGATTTATGAAGCCAAAGAAAAGGCAGGTGGTCTAAATGAATATGGGCTTGCCGAGTATAAGATGGTTGATAATTTTGCTCAACGTGAAGTTGACTTTATTCAAGCCATAGGTGGAATCGCCCTTAAAAACAACCAAAAACTTGGCATCAGTATTACACTTGATGATTTGAAAATTACACACAATGCTATTTTTATAGGAGTCGGTTTAGGCAAAACTTATTTACTTAATTTAGAAAAAGAACACAGCCAAGGTATATATGATGCCGTTGATTTTATCGAAATAATCCGCCAAACTGTAGACAAATCACAAGTTGAAGTTGGCAATGATGTTGTCGTCATTGGTGCTGGAAATACCGCTATTGATGCCGCAGTACAAGCCAAAAAATTAGGAGCAGAAAACGTGACTTTAGTCTATCGCCGTGGCGAAGAACAGATGAGTGCCACACCTTATGAGATAGAGCTAGCACGGAAAAATGGCGTTAATATAAAAACATGGATGGCTCCTACACAAATTATTGCTGATGAACACATTACTCAAATACAATGTACCAAAACTGTCTTACAAGATGGCAAGTTAGTTGAAACTGCCTTCAAAGAAACCCTTGAATGCGACATGTTACTCAAGGCCATCGGGCAAAAACTTGATACCTCGGTTTTAGGCGATATTAAAATCGAAAAAGGCAAAATCGCCATTGATAAAAACTACCAAACCAGCCAAAAAGGAATTTACGCAGGTGGAGATGCCATTAATTCAGGCGAAGATTTAACCGTGCAAGCAGTCGAAGATGGTAAGCAAGCTGCCATTGCGATTGATCAATATTTATTAAATTTATTAACAGGAGAAGCATAATGGCAATTCAAAAGGACAACCTTAAATGCACCATCGCAGGCATCGAATCAATTAATCCTTTTTGGCTGGCTTCGGCTCCTCCAACAGACAAATATATTAATGTAGTGCGCGCTTTTGAAGCTGGCTGGGCTGGCGTAGTTTGGAAAACTCTAGGCGAAGACCCTGCCGTTGTCAATGTATCCAGTCGCTACGGCATTCACAAAAACCGCAACCACATTGTGGGTTTGAACAACATCGAATTAATCAGCGACAGACCTTTACAAACCAATCTCAATGAAATTCGCTTGGTACGTAAAGAATGGCCAGATAGAGTTATTATTGGCTCAATGATGGCAGTAATTGAAGAACGTGTATGGAAAGAGCTGGCAGTAAAAATTGCCGAAACAGGCGTACAAGGCATAGAGCTGAATTTGGGCTGCCCACACGGCATGTGTGAACGTGGCATGGGTTCCGCCATCGGGCAAGTACCAGAAATGGTCGAAAAAGTTACCCGTTGGGTCAAAGACGTGGTTGATATTCCTGTATTCACCAAACTCACACCAAACATCACCAACATCTTATGGTCCGCTGAAGCCGCACAAAAAGGTGGCTGCGATGCGGTCGCTCTCATTAACACCATCAACTCCATAACATCGGTAGATTTAGACCTAATGGCACCTACTCCTACGGTTGATGGAAAAGGCACACACGGAGGTTATTGCGGAACCGCAGTCAAACCCATCGCCCTAAATATGGTTGCTGAAATTAAACGCAATGCCGACACCAAAGATTTAAAAATCTCTGCCATCGGCGGCATAGAAACATGGAAAGATGCTGCCGAATTTATCGCTCTTGGCGCACATGGCTTGCAAGTTTGTACCGCTGCCATGCTTTATGGATTCCGAATAGTCGATGATATGATTGCAGGATTAAGCCAATGGATGGATGAAAAAGGCTACGAATCCATCGAAGATTTTCGCGGCATGGCTATTGTCAACACCGTTGATTGGAACGACCTCAACATGAATTTCGACACCAAAGCATTAATCGACCAAGACTCATGCATCGAATGCGGCCGTTGCCACATCGCCTGCGAAGACACCAGCCATCAGGCCATCACCTTTGATGTTGCCCAAGATGGCAAACGCACCTTCACCGTAATAGATGACGAATGCGTAGGCTGTAATTTATGCCAACATATATGCCCAGTACCAGATTGTATTGAAATGGTTCCAGTGGATAACGGTCTTGAATATATGAACTGGACACAGAATCCGTTGAATCCGATGAATAAATAGAATGGTTTTCCACAGATTACACGGATTAAAAAGCTGTAAGTGGGCTTGCGTGAAAACTCTTTCCAGAAGAGTTTTTATCAACCTCTAGAAAGTGTTAGCTAAACCCAACTACCTGAAAGAGTATTAAAAGAGTAAAATGTTATACCGAAACAACTCCGCGTAACTCTGCGATTCCTCTGTGAACCTCAGTGTTACTTAAACAACAAAAGAAGAAAGATTATGACAAAACAAAACCTAAAAAACTACTGGATGCCTTTTACGGCAAATAGACAATTTAAAGCCAAGCCAAGAATATTCACCAAAGCCGATGGCATGTATTACACCGAACAAGGTGGTCGCAAAATACTCGATGGCGTGGCTGGATTGTGGTGCTGTAATGCAGGGCATAATCGACCACGAATTGTTGAGGCAATTCGCAAACAAGTCAGTGAATTAGATTATTCCCCAGCTTTTCAAATGGGTCACCCAAAACAATTTGAATTGGCAGAACGCTCGGCTGGCATTATGCCCGGTGATTTAAACCAAGTGTTTTTTACCAATTCAGGTTCAGAGGCAGTTGATACAGCACTAAAAATCGCACTGGCTTATCATCGTATACGTGGTGAAGGTCAACGCACCCGCTTAATTGGACGTGAAAAAGGTTACCACGGCGTAAACTTTGGTGGCATGTCAGTGGGTGGCATGCCATTAAATC
>CAZLZZ010000007.1:19300-39614 GCA_964564165.1 uncultured Alcanivoracaceae bacterium
CAATGGTGTCGATCATATGCGTCATACGCATGGTATAAAAGGTAACGCATTTTCTAAAGGAATACCACCCAATGGTGCAGAATATGCCGATGATTTAATTCGCATGGTTGAATTACATGATGCCTCAACTATTGCAGCAGTAATTGTTGAACCTCTTGCGGGTTCTGCTGGTGTGATATTGCCGCCACAAGGCTATCTAAAAAGACTACGCAAAATTTGTGATCAACACGGTATTTTATTAATTTTTGACGAAGTAATTACAGGCTTTGGGCGTTTAGGCACTCCTTTTGCCGTTGATTATTTCGGCGTACAACCTGATTTAGTTACCTCCGCAAAAGGCCTTTCCAACGGAGTTATTCCCATGGGCGCAGTTTTTGCAACCGATGGAATTTACGATACTTTCATGACTGGCCCTGATAATGCCATCGAGTTTTTCCACGGATACACTTACTCTGGTAATCCTATGGCATGTGCAGCAGCTCTTGGTGCGTTGGACACTTACCAAGAAGATGGTTTATTAACTCGTGGTGCAGAATTGGCTGATTATTGGCAGGAAAAAGCCCATAGTCTGGCTGATTTAGATTTAGTTATAGACATCCGGAATTTAGGATTAATCGCTGGCATAGAATTACAACCCAGAGAAGGCGCACCAACAGCACGGGCATTTGAAACATTCTTAAGTGCATATGATGCAGGATTGTTAATCCGCACAACAGGTGATACTATAGCCCTATCACCACCATTGATAATAGAAAAAGTGCAAATTGACTTTGCATTTGATACTTTGAGAGACATAATTTCAGAATTAGATTAAACAATAAGTAACACGGAGTTACACTGAGTATTTTATAATATTACTCCGTGAATCTCTGTGACTTCTCCGTGTTACAATAAACAAAAAAAGAACTCAACTATGAAAACAATAAAACACATAATAAACAATCAACAAACACTGAGTCATTCAACAAACACCCAAGCAGTTTACAATCCTGCAACAGGTGAACAAACTGCCGAATTAATTCTTGGCAATGCCCAAGACATAAACGATGCGGTTGAAAACTCAAAACAAGCTTTCAAAACATGGTCAACTACAGCACCTGCAAAACGTGCCAAGGTCATGTTCAATATGCGCCAGTTATTAATTGACAACGCTGATTTAGTGGCACAAACCATCAGCAAAGAACATGGCAAAACCCACGATGATGCACTAGGCGAAGTCACACGTGCTCTAGAAGTGGTGGAATACGCTTGTGGCATACCTGACAAACTCAAAGGCGATTTTTCACAAAATGTAGGACCAAAAATTGATACCCATTCCATGCGTCAAGCTTTGGGCGTGGTTGCAGGAATTACACCGTTTAATTTTCCATCAATGGTACCGCTTTGGATGATTCCCATGGCAATAGCTTGTGGCAATACCTTTATCCTAAAACCCTCCGAACGTGATCCAAGCTCGGCCAATTTAATTCATGAACTGTTTGCCAAAGCAGGCTTACCAGCAGGCGTGTTAAATGTGGTACATGGCGGCAAAGAAACCGTTGATGCGATACTCGACCACAAAGATATTCACGCCGTCAGTTTTGTTGGCTCAACACCCATAGCCGAGTACGTTTATACCCGTGGATGTGCCGCTGGTAAACGTGTACAAGCATTGGGCGGTGCCAAAAACCACATGATAATTATGCCCGATGCGGACCTTGACCAAGCAGCAGATGCTTTGATGGGTGCAGGTTTTGGTTCAGCAGGAGAACGCTGCATGGCAATCAGCATAGCAGTACCTGTTGGCAAAGAAACCGCAGATAAATTAATCGAAAAGCTTATCCCTATGATAAATAAAATGAAGATAGGCCCCTACACACAAAAAGGCATGGAAATGGGGCCTGTTATCACCAAAGATGCACAATCACGTATCGAAGGATTGATTACCCAAGGCGAAACCGAAGGCGCAAAAGTGGTAGTCGATGGCCGTAACCATAAAGTTGCAGGCCACGAAAACGGCTATTGGGTCGGAGCCACCCTACTAGATTATGTCACACCTGATATGAGCGTTTACCAACAAGAAATATTCGGCCCGGTATTGTCAGTTTTAAGAGCTGATACTTTCGAGCAAGCTGTAGATTTAATCAACGCCCACGAATACGGCAACGGCACAGCTATATTCACCCGTGATGGCGATGCTGCACGTGAATTTGCCAGCAAAATCCAAGTTGGAATGGTCGGTATTAATGTCCCTATTCCCGTACCCGTGGCTTACCATAGCTTCGGCGGCTGGAAACGCTCAATATTTGGAGCACATGGCATTTATGGCCCTGAGGCTGTGCATTTTTATACTAAATTAAAGACGATTACAACAAGATGGCCTACGGGGATTAGAAGTGGAGCACAGTTTAATTTTCCTACTTTGGATTGATTTGAATGATTGAGAAAAGCAAACTTATTGAAAAAATGTTTTTAGAAAAGATTGATGAATTTTGGATTGATTTAAAACAACCCAGAGGAATGATAGCTGATGTACCCAATAAATCACATGCTGGTGAAGAGTATGGCAGTGTTGAAATATATTTTCCTGGAAGGAAACATGAAGATGTTGAAGCATACAATTGGGAAACTAAGTTTATGCCAAATCCTCTTGTTTGGATGAATGATGAATCAGCTCTTTATTATTCCCAAACTTATTTGAGATACTTCATTCTTAACTACAATGATAACGAATGTGAAGAAACTGACAATATTGAAATGAGTATGAATTATTTCAATTTAGATTTTCAAAAACTTAAAAATGTAACTAATGAACAAGTTGATATAGCAAAACGTGTAGTTACCTATATTAAACGGGTTTTTAATGAAGGTATTAATATTGACTTAGTTTGCCAATGTTGCAGTATTAAGCAATAGGTGATGCCCAGCATATTAAACACTAAATAGTTGTAGAGGTTACTGAAATACTGCTGGTGGGCAAGCCCACCTTACACAAATAATAGAGAACAAAATAGAATAAATAACCATAAACAATCGAACAAACTGAAGAATAACTAGAAACAAAACCTTCATTAACTTCATGCCCTTCATGGTAAAAAAACAACAAAAGAGGAAAAATATGAAAGCAAATTTAAAAGCAGCAGTTATCCAGATGGGGTTAAAATCTTCCACCGATAACGACCCAGAAACTATCCGCAAAGCCATGATAGAAGCACACATCCCAATGATTGAAGAAGCGGGAGAAAAAGGTGTACAGGTCTTGAGCTTTCAAGAAGTCTTTACCCAACCGTATTTCTGTCCATCACAAGATGCCAAGTGGTATGCAAGTGCAGAGTCAATTCCACATGGTCCAACCACACAATTGATGATCCAATATGCCAAAAAATACCAAATGGTGATTGTAGTTCCTATTTATGAGAAAGACGATGTGACGGGTGTTTATTACAATACCGCTGCGGTGATTGATGCCGATGGCAGTTATTTGGGCAAATACCGCAAGACCCATATTCCACAGGTTTCTGGGTTTTGGGAAAAATTCTTTTTCAAACCAGGTGCGTCAAACTGGCCTGTTTTCCAAACTCAATACTGTAAATTGGGTGTTTATATTTGTTATGACCGTCATTTCCCAGAAGGCTGGCGCGCATTGGCTCTTAATGGTGCTGAATACATCATCAATCCATCTGCCACGGTGGCAGGATTATCCGAATACCTGTGGAAATTAGAACAACCCGCATCCGCCGCAGCCAATGGTTGTTGGATAGCCGCGATTAATCGAGTTGGTATTGAAGAACCTTGGAATATTGGCGAGTTTTATGGCCAAAGTTATTTCGTGAATCCAAGAGGTCAAATAGAAAAACAAGCCAGTCGCGACAAGGATGAATTATTAATTCACGATTTAGATATGAGTATGGTGCAAGAAGTGCGCAATACTTGGCAATTTTTCCGCGACCGCAGACCGAGTACTTATACGCGATTGACGGATGGTGAATAATTAATGTAGGGTGTGCCCCTTGTGGGTAACCTTTTATCAAATTAATAGAATTGTTTAAACACGGGCACCCACAAGGGGAGCCCCTACACATCTAAATGAGGGGACAAATGACTAGACAAGCAGACGATTTATACAACGAAGACTTAGCGCCAACCACTGCCGAACAACGCACTTGGGACTGGAAAGCCTACAGTGCATTGTGGGTGGCGATGGTGGTGTGTGTACCGACTTATATGTTGGCTGGTGGCTTAATCGCTTCTGGCATGAATTGGTGGCAAGCAGTGATTACGGTTTTATTGGGCAATGTGATTGTTCTGGTACCCATGATGTTAATTGGTCATGCGGGTGCTAAACATGGTATTCCTTTTCCTGTCTTGTTGCGTTCATCTTTTGGTACAAAAGGCGCACGAATTCCTGCTTTAGCCAGAGGACTTGTTGCTTGTGGCTGGTTTGGGATCAATACTTGGGTCGGTGGTTCGGCCATTTATGTGATTGTTAATGCCTTAACAGGTGGTGCATTTACGGGTGAACCCTTGCCATTTTTGGGCATTGATGCGGGACAGTTTGCCAGTTTTATCGGATTTTGGGCGATGCATTTGTATTTTATTAAACACGGAACTGAATCGATTCGTTGGTTAGAAACTTATGCCGCGCCATTTTTAATCGGTATGGGCTTGGTGCTACTTGGTTGGGCCTATGTTACAGCAGGTGGATTTGGTGAAATGTTATCAGCGCCTTCTCAATTTGTCGTTGGCGGTAAACGCGAAGGGGAATTCTTTGGTGTGTTTGTTGCAAGCCTTACTGCTATGGTGGGCTTTTGGGCAACCATGGCATTGAATATTCCTGATTTTACCCGCTTTGCTAAATCACAAAAAGACCAGATTATCGGTCAAGCCATTGGTTTGCCCTTACCGATGGCCTTGTTTGCGTTTATTTCTGTCGCAGTAACTTCCGCAACAGTCACTATTTATGGTGAAGCCATTTGGGATCCTGTGAAACTCGCGGGCAAGATGGGTGGACTTGGTGTTATTGTAGCACTGTTGGCTTTAGTGGTTGCAACCTTAACCACAAACTTGGCTGCCAATGTAGTCGCTCCCGCTTATGGTTTTTCAAATCTTAACCCCAAGAAAATTAGCTTTAGAATGGGTGGATATATCACTGCAGGAATCGGCATTGCCATCATGCCATGGAAACTTTTAGAGTCATCAGATGGTTATATTTTTGTTTGGTTGGTTGGTTATTCTGCCCTACTCGGTCCGATTGCCGGTATTTTAATTGCCGATTATTTCTTTGTACGGAAAAGTGAATTGGATGCTGAGTCCTTATTCAAGCATGATGGCATTTACAAAAAATGGAATCCGGCGGGTTTGATTGCATTAATTATTGGCATTCTGCCTAACTTGCCAGGTTTTTTGCATAAAGCAAATATTGTTGAAACTGTCCCTGCTATTTTTGATACGATTTATAGTTTCGCTTGGTTTGTTGGGTTGTTTCTTGCGGCTTTTGTTTATTTGATTTTGAATAAAAAATAATTATTTAACGCCCTGATACGCAACGAAAATAAACACTTTAGTCGCAGGGTGGGTTTGCCCACCTGCGGTGTTTCAATTGCCTCGATGATGACTTAGTATCGAACATAATGGACAAAGACCACTCTACAACTATCCATCATTGTCTTCGCTATTTTCCGTTTCAATTTTTTCAGACTTCTTATTATCAACTTTCTTATCATCAACTTTCTTATCATCAACTTTCTTATCTTCGGTTTTCTTTACGCGTAATTTATTGCCCCCAATAATTTTATTGTTAAGGTTTTTGATTGCGGCTTTGGCATCACCAATCTTAGGCATTTCTACAAAACCAAAACCTTTAGATTTATTTGTCTCTTTATCCATAACCAAGCTACAAGATTGCACCACGCCAAATTCTTCAAACATGGCTTTCAGTTGTTTTTCTGTTTTTGAGCGATCTAAGTTGCGTATTAATAGTTTCATGTGTATTCCTATTGATAATTAGTGCTTGACTGAGAAAGAGTATTCTACTGCGGAAAAGCTGGATTTGACCAAAATTTTCCATTATTCTCATCAAATAGCCAGCTATTCTCTTCAAAAATACTCCTGGAGAGTATTTTCACGTTAGCCGCGAAGCGGTAAGTATCAGGATGATACGCATAAATAATGAAATATTTTGCTTCAAATCAGGCTTTCCCTCGCTACGATTCCTTTCTCGGTCAGGCACTAAATAAGTAATGGTTAAATTTCTAATATAAATTTAGATTTAAAAAGTTTTTAATCTAGACTGATTAGAGTATAATTTAAACAACAAATAAATGTAGGCTGGGCTGATCTTGCGAAGCCCAACCCACACAATAAATAGAAAGTAGTAACTTTGAGGAAACAATATGTCAATTATTATAAAAGGTGGAACCGTGGTCACAGCTTCACAAACTTACCAAGCCGATGTTTATTGCGAGGGTGATGTGATCAAAGCGATTGGTAAAGATTTAGAAGTACCAACTGGTGCGCAAGTGATAGATGCCAGTGGTCAATTGGTTATGCCTGGTGGCATTGATCCACATACGCACATGCAATTGCCCTTTATGGGGACGGTTGCTACTGAAGATTTTTATACAGGAACGGCTGCTGGTCTTGCTGGTGGCACTACCATGATTATTGATTTTGTGATTCCTAGCCCACAACAAAATATTATGCAAGCCTACCATCAATGGCGAGAATGGTCGAAAAAATCCTGTTCAAGTTATTCTTTTCATGTGGCGATTACTTGGTGGGATGAAACCGTTAATGCTGATATGAAAACTCTGGTTGAAGAAGAAGGGGTAAATAGTTTTAAACATTTCATGGCATATAAGGGTGCAATAATGGCCAATGATGAAATCATGTATAACAGCTTCACACGTTCATTAGAACTCGGTGCTATGCCCACTTGTCATGCAGAAAATGGGGAAATAGTCTTTCAATTACAGAAACAATTGTTAGAAAAAGGCATAACAGGCCCAGAAGGCCATCCATTGTCACGTCCACCAGCAGCCGAAGCAGAAGCGGCCAATCGTGCGATTAAACTAGCAGATGTAATTGGTGTGCCCGTTTATTTGGTGCATGTTTCTACTCAAGATGCTTTGGATGAAATCACTCGTGCCCGAAGCAATGGACAACGTGTTTACGGTGAATGTTTAGCTGGGCATTTATTGATTGATGAAAGCGTTTATCAAGATACTAATTTTGAACACGCTGCTGCCCATGTGATGTCACCACCATTTCGTGAAAAACACCATCAAGCAGCGTTATGGAAAGGCCTGCAATCAGGAAATCTACAAACTACCGCCACCGATCACTGTTGTTTTTGTGCTGATCAGAAAGCTGCAGGTAAGGATGACTTTAGTTTAATTCCCAATGGTACTGCAGGCATTGAGGACCGCATGGCCGTACTTTGGACGCATGGTGTCAGCACTGGCAAATTTACCCCTGAGGAATTTGTTGCCATTACTTCAACCAATGCTGCCAAGATATTCAACATCCACCCGCGTAAGGGCACTATTCAAGTTGGCGCTGATGCGGATATTGTGATTTGGGATCCTGAATTAAGCAAAACTATTTCTGCCAAAACCCATCATCAGAACATTGATTTTAATATTTTTGAAGGCATGCAAGTTAAAGGTTTGCCCTCGCATACTATCTCAATGGGTGACTTGAAATATGCCAATGGTAAATTGATGGCTGAAGTGGGTTCGGGCACTTATATTAAACGCCCTGCTTTTCCCGCAGTGTTTAATGCTTTGAGTAAACAAGCTGATTTGAATAAACCAGAGGCGGTAAAACGATAAAACCATTCGGAATCGGGGCTTGCGCCCTGCAGTTTTAAATAAAGAGCGCGGGACTAAAGCCCCGATTCCGCTAGAACATACCTATGTTACATATATTCCTACATTTCCTTATTCCATTAATCATAAGCCTGCTATTCTTCAAAAAAAACTGGGAAAAGGCCTATGTAATTATTATGCTTACTATGCTAGTGGATTTAGACCATTTACTCGCCACACCCATTTATGATGCAGCGCGTTGTAGTATTGGCTTTCACCCTTTGCATACATTTATCCCAATTGGAATTTATTTCATCGCCTGCTTTATTCCCAAGACTAGATACATCGGTATTGGTTTAATTATCCATATGATTTTGGATTCTGTTGATTGCCAATTGACCAATGGTATTTGGTCTACATAATCACCAGACAAAAAAAATCCTCATTGCTGAGGACTATTCAAATTTAGCTGTTAAAGAATTTATCTTTGACGGGCTTTAAATTTAGGGTTAGATTTACAAATAACGAAAACCTTGCCACGACGACGTACTACTTTGCAGTCACGGCTACGTAATTTGGCTGATTTCAAAGATGATAATACTTTCATGACAGTACCTTATTGGATTGATTAATATTTAAGGTCGTGAATTATACGGACTAACACTTTATATTTCAATAGGTTTTTGAAATTTATTTAATTATTTTAGTTCTATTTGGTGATACAATTCAATTTCAAAATTCTGGGGTGTTAAATGTTAGATTCTTGGTTTATTTCTGCCATTAAAGTGATGGTGTTATTGTTGGTATTTATCATCGGCTTGGCGATTCTTGCGGCAATTATCATGTATGTTGTTGATAAAACCCAAAAGAAACACACGATTAGGCGAAATTTTCCTGTTATTGGGCGATTTAGGTGGTTGTTTGAGCACTTGGGTGAGTTTTTCAGACAATACTTTTTTGCTATGGACAGAGAAGAGTTACCTTTTAATCGCGCACAACGCACATGGGTTTATAAAGCCGCAAAAGGAGAAAATAATACCGTCGCATTTGGCTCAACACGCAATTTAGACAGAAGAGGTGCCATGATATTTATGAATTGTGCATTTCCTGTGATGAAAAAAGACACTGTTGAAGCCGACAAATTACTGATTGGGCCCTATGCTAAGCAACCTTATTCTAGCCCCAGTTTCTTTAATGTATCAGCCATGAGTTTTGGTGCTCTATCCATGCCAGCAGTCCAATCACTTTCTCATGGTGCAAAAATAGCAGGTATCTGGATGAATTGTGGTGAAGGTGGTATTTCTGAGTATCATTTAGAAGGCGGTTGCGATATTGTTTATCAATTTGGTACAGCCAAATATGGTGCGCAAAACAAAGAAGGTGGTTTTGATTTTGATAAACTCAAAGAAGTCGGACAAATTCCTCAAGTTAAAATGATTGAATTAAAACTCGCCCAAGGTGCAAAACCCGGCAAAGGTGGAATATTACCGGCCGAAAAAGTCACCGAAGAAATTGCCAATATTCGCGGTATCCCAGCAGGTATAGCATCCATTAGCCCCAACCGCCATGTAGAAATTAAAAATGCACATGAATTATTAGACATGATTAATAAAATACGCGATGCCAGTGGTTTGCCTGTAGGTTTTAAAATGGTCATGGGTGGCAATGAATGGTTACACGAACTATTTACCGAGATACACAAACGTGGCATTGAGTCAGCCCCAGATTTTATAACTCTCGATAGTGGTGATGGAGGAACAGGTGCAGCACCTCAATCATTGATGGATGATGTTGGCATGGTGATTAAAGAATCCCTGCCTATGTTGGTCGATTTGCGCGATGAGTATGGTTTAAAAGAGCGCATTCGTATCATGGCATCTGGTAAAATGATTACACCAGCCGAAGTGGCATGGGCCTTGTGTGCTGGAGCGGACTTTATTAACAATGCCCGTGGTTTCTTGTTCGCACTGGGTTGTATTCAAGCCCTTAAATGCAACAAAAACACCTGCCCGACAGGTATCACTACTCATGACCCTGATTACCAAAGAGGCTTAGTGGTAGAAAACAAAACTAAACGTGTGGCCAATTTTGCCAAGCACATGATTAAAGAAGTTGGTATTATCGCCCATGCTTGTGGAGTTAAGGAGCCACGTTCATTAAAACGCTCTCATGTGCGCATGGTTTTTTCTAATAGCTTGTCTAAACCTTTGAATATTTTGTTTCCAGATAAAAAGAGCAAATATGATGTTAATTAGTAACCAACGGAATCGCTGCTTTAGCTGCGCAAAATTCTTTCAAAAGGCAGGGATAAAGCCCCGATTCCGTGAGTTTTAAATGATTAAAATTGGAGTCAGTGCCTGCCTATTGGGGCAAAATGTCCGATATGATGGAGGCAATAAACTTATCAACTTAGCAACATACTTTGATCCGAACATCTATCAATTTTTGCCTATATGCCCAGAAGTTGAAATGGGCATGAGTATTCCTAGACCCCCTATTCAAATCATCAATAACGGGCAAATAAAATTGGTACAAGTGGATGACCACAGCATTGACTATACCGCACAAATGGAAACATGGTTCCATGAACAGGTAACAAGAATAGTTGGATTTTCCGGGCTTATCCTAAAAAGCAGATCACCCAGTTGTGGAAACCAAACAACTCCTCACTTTCAGTCTGATGATATTGTTGACCTAAATAATGGATTGTTTGTTCAATTATTAAAAACACAAAATCTAGCCATTGCATTTATAGATGAAATTCAAATCAAAGAAAAACAACAATTACTTAAATTTATTAAACAAATTTCAAAAAACCACTTGCTAGATTAAATTAAACTTGTTACCTTTAGGATAACATGAAAATCAAGGTCAACTATTCCGATTCAAAAACTGCTGTATCAAACCAACAACTTTTATCTATGGGTCTAATTATAGGTCTAGTTCCTACTTCAATTTTTCTTATTCTCTTACGACTTATTTAGCAGTTTTTCAAGAAACTGCCCATTACCTGAAAAATATTCAGGAAACCAAGTCAAACTGTATTTATTTAATAAAACATTAAGAGAAACACATGAAACACCGCAATCAACACAACAATAAAACCAGCAAACAAGTTTACATTTTCGACACCACCTTACGCGATGGACAACAATGTCCAGGTGCAGGCATGGATTTCGAACAAAACATTCAATATGCAAAACTGGCTGCCAAGGTCAATATCGACATATTAGAAGCCGGTTTTCCTGCAGCCAGTGCCGAGGATTACAAAATTGTAGAAAGCATTGCTCAGATGTATGCGCAAATGGAAACCTCACCAACTGTGGCTGCTTTGTGTCAAATGCGAGAAGAACAAGTGGTCACCACTATTGAATCTATCAGAAGCTTGATTTCTAGCAAACGGGCACGACTACATATTTATTTGCCTGTTGATCCAGAATTGATGCAGGCATCATTGGGTGATTATGCCAATAATGTGCCACAAATCCACAAAGACTTAGACAAATATATTCGCATGGCAATTGATGCGGGTTGTGAAGTAGAATTTTCACCCGAAGGTTATTCGCGCATGGGTGATAGCTTTGATTTTGTTACCGACGTGATTGATACTGCGATAAAAGCGGGTGCAACAATTATCAATTGCCCAGATACCATAGGCGGAGCGTGTTATTTGCAAGGAGAAGATTTCTTTGTGAATAAAATGATTCGACATTCCGATATAATGAACAAGCGTTATCCCGATAAAGATATAATCTGGTCAGCGCATTGTCACAATGATTATGGTTTGGCATTGACCAATACCATGGCTTCAATTTTTGATGGACCCGCGACTCAAATCGAAGGCTGTTTTAATGGTATTGGCGAACGTGCAGGCAATGTTTCGATTGAACAATGTATCATGTATTTAAAAGCATTTGGATACAACAACAGCGAAAACAAAAACTTTCACACCAATACAAAAACTCACAATATCAAAGAGATATCCGATTTTGTTGCTGCCCACATGTTGCCAAGGCAAGCTCACTGGCCAATCAGTGGAGAAAATGCAGCCAGACATTCTTCGGGTGGACACACCAACGCTATTTTAAAGAACCCTCAAGCCTATCAACCGTTTGACCCCAAAGAAGTTGGCAAGGAAATCAGCTTTATTTTTGGCCCGTTAAGTGGCAGTAATCATGCCCAATCCATTATCCATGAGCAGAGTTATATCTGTGAAAATCATGAAAAAATTACAGTCACTCAATTTATTAAAAACTATTTTTCCAACCGACGCAAAGGCTTGACCGATAAAGAATTTATGCAAGCCTATTTTGCCTACCGAGCACCGATTAAAATTAACACCTACAAGTACCGCAAGCGTGCCGAAGTGACAGAAATTTGTATAGAGGGCACATTTAATGGCGAATCAAAACACATCAATGCCACCAGTAAAGTTGGCGGTACTGCTTTAACTGCTTTACACCATGCCTTAGAAGAATATCTATCACCGATTAGTATTGAATCCTTTCGATCACAATCAAAAGACAAAGGCGAAGAAGCCATTAGTGTTTCATCCATTAGTATTTCATTCAACGACCAATTATATACTGGTATTGGGCAAGACAATGATATCGAAGTTTCGGCATTGAAAGCATTAGTCAATGCAGTCAATAGAACCATTACACACAATAAATACGCTGTTAAGCCTGAAAAAATAGCGAGTCAATAATGAGTCAATACACAGCAATAGTTAAATGGCAACGCCAACAATCAGAAAACTTTATCGGCAACCAATACTCCAGAGCGCACACTTGGGAATTTGATGGTGGCGAAATTATTCAAGCTTCTTCTTCGCCACAAGTTGTACCACCGCCCTATTCTGTTGAAGCCAATGTTGACCCCGAAGAAGCTTTCATTGCTTCGATATCAAGTTGTCATATGTTGTTCTTTTTGTCCTTTGCAGCCAACCGCAAGTATGTCATCGAGAGTTATGAGGATGAAGCAATAGGTATCATGCAACTAAACAATGATAAAAATATGGCCATGACAAGTGTGACATTAAGGCCCAAAATCATATTTACTGGCGACAAGCAACCAACACAAGAACAAATTGATAAAATTCACCACAATGCACACAAGCAATGTTTTATTGCTAATTCAGTTAAAACCAAAATACATATAGAAAACCCAAAACCATGAAACAAAACCACAACTGTCATCCTCGCGAAGGCGGGGATCCATTTACTTTTGACACTGGATTCCCGCCTTCGCGGGAATGACGATTTAGAATATAACAGGAGTAATACCATGAAAATTTTAGCCTTTGCTGCCAGTAGTAGCAAACAATCAATTAATAAAAAATTAGTAACCTATACAGCTAACTTATCCACAAATTGCCAAATAGAAATATTAGATCTAAACGATTATGAATTGCCATTGTTTAGCGAAGACAAAGAAAAAATCTTAGGAAAACCTCAATTAGCCCAAGATTTCTTTAATAAAATCGGCTCTTGTGACGCCTTAATAATATCTTATGCCGAGCACAATGGCAGTTACAGTGCTGCTTATAAGAATATTTTTGATTGGGCATCACGCATAGATGCCAAGGTTTTCCAAAATAAACCCATGCTTATTCTATCGACATCACCAGGACTTGGTGGAGCATCAAGCGTTATAACTCAAGCGAGCAACTCTGCTCCACATTTCAAAGGTGAAGTCGTAGACAGTATTTCTGTACCCAGTTTTTATAAAAATTATGACGATGAACAAAACACCATTAGCAATCCTGAAATCCAAAAACGGTTATTACAAGCAGTACAAAAATTAACAACATAAAATACAATAAAACAAAATGAAACAAAACATCATAGACAAAGTCTGGGACTCGCACATCGTTCAACAAAAGCCCAATCATCCAGCCATCCTAGCGATAGACTTCTGTTTGGTTCATGAAGTCACTTCGGCCCAAGCATTTGATACGCTGCGAATGAGAAAACTGCCTGTACTTGATACAAAATCATTACTAGCAACGGTTGATCACAGCATTCCAACCCGCAAAAACCGCCATGAAATATTTGATGAGATGGCAAAAGCCCAAGTTCAAAAATTGCGCGACAATACAAAAGAATTTAACGTGCCTTTTTATGATATGGACTCATCACATCAAGGTATTGTACATGTAGTTGGCCCAGAACTTGGAATTACACAACCAGGAATGACCATTGTTTGTGGCGACTCGCATACCGCGACTCACGGAGCTTTTGGAGCAATAGCTTTTGGAATAGGCACATCCACAGTTGGGCATGTGTTTGCCAGTGGTTGTTTATTGATGACCAAACCCAAGACCATGAAAGTTGAGTTTACTGGGAAATTTCAGTTAGGTGTTTCTGCCAAAGATGCAGTAATGAAATTGATAGCCAATATCGGTATTGGTGGTGCAAACGGACACATAATAGAATACACAGGTTCGGCAATTGAATCCATGAGTATGGAAGCGCGTATGACATTGTGCAATATGAGTATCGAATGTGGAGCGGTTGCAGGATTGTGCGCACCTGATCAAACTACTTATAATTATTTAAAAGGCAAGAAACATGCACCAACAGAACAATGGAATAATGCAATAACCTATTGGAACAGCCTTAAAAGCGATCAAAATTGTAATTATGATAGAACTATTGAGATTGATATCAGTAATTTAGAGCCTATGGTTTCTTGGGGTACAAACCCTCAACAAGCCATAGAAATCAATCAAGTGATTCCTAATAATACTGACACAATGTCAACCAATGCTTTGGGCTATGTAAAACTGACCATCAATCAACCGATCAAAGATACCAAACTGGACTGGGCATTTGTCGGATCATGCACCAATGGTCGTATCGAGGACATGCGTATTACTGCTGCTATATTAAAAGATAAAAAAATTGCACAACACATCACCTTTTATGTGGTCCCAGGTTCAGAACAAGTCATGTTACAAGCCGATGATGAAGGGTTGATTGATATTATTAATGCCTCAGGTGCAGAATTTAGAATGCCAGGCTGCTCCATGTGTTTGGGCATGAATGACGATAAAGTACCAGCTGGCTCACGTTGTATATCCTCCACCAACCGCAATTTTGTCGGGCGACAAGGCACTGGTAGTATCACACATCTTGCTTCACCTGCTACTGTTGCAGCAAGCGCAATAGCTGGAAAGATTGTTTCACCAGTTGATTATTTTAATAAAAATAGAGAAGTCGCATGAAGGCAATCACACAAATATCAGGAATTGCCATTCCCATGAATATGACAGATATTGACACCGATATTATTATCCCTGCTCAATATTTAACCAGTACATCGCAAGCTGGATATGGGCAACATGCCTTTTCTCGATTAAAAACCGACCCTGATTTTGTACTCAATCAAACTAAATACAAACAAGCTCCCATTTTAATAACAGGCTCAAATTTTGGTTGTGGGTCATCAAGAGAACACGCTGTTTGGGCAATTATGGAGCTTGGAATTTTAGCAATAATCGCACCATCATTTGCCGATATATTTGCCAACAATGCCGAAAAAAATGGTTTAGTATTAATCCAGCAACCACAAGATATTGTTGATGAACTGTTGAATAATGCTGAGGAAAATGAATTTATTATAGACATAGATATAGAAAAACAAACCTTAAAAACCGATGATAAAGTCATAGAATTTACTTTAAATAGCTTCTTTAAACACTGTTTAATCAATGGTTTAGATGAATTTGATTATCTGATGTCAAATATTGAAAAAATAAAAGAATTTAAAACAAACCAAATAAACAAAACATTATTTATTAATCATTAAAAATATGAACATCAGAATTATGTAAAAATTTTAGAATACTTTATCGGATGCGAGACTTTAGTCTTGCCTATCTTGAATCAGAAATGAAGAACCTACAACCTACCAAATAGTTAGTTTTTAAATGGTTTGTTTTTCCTCTAAACTATGAGTAAGGCAAGGTTAAAACCTCGCACCCGATATGAGTTTTAAATTTACACTTGGAAAAGAACATGAAAAAAATAGCAATCCTAGCCGGCGATGGAATCGGCCCTGAAGTCATGACCCAAGCATTAAGAATACTTGATGCACTTAATCTACCCTTTACCTATGAAAATGGACTTATTGGTGGAGCAGCTTATGATGAATATCAGGATCATTTTCCCGATGAAACAGCACAACTTTGCCAAAACTCTGATGCCGTACTATTTGGATCGGTGGGTGGACCCATTGTTGATGCCCATTTGCCTAAATGGCACCGATGTGAAGCCAACTCCATTTTGGTATTGCGACAAGCCTTGGGGTTAAATGTCAATCTGCGCCCTGCGATTTTATTCAAATCACTGATAAGCATCTCACCTTTAAAACCAGAACTAATAGAACAAGGGGTGGATATCATGATAATTCGTGAATTATTGGGTGATATTTATTTTGGCGAACACAAACAGTTTACAGAAAATGGCTTGCGTGTAGCAACCGATGTGGCACGTTATGATGAAAATCAAATCAAAATAGCCATGCACCAAGGTTTTAAAACCGCTATGACAAGAAACAAAAAACTGGTATCGGTTGATAAAGCCAATGTACTAGATACCTCAAAACTTTGGAGAATCATTGCCAATGAAGTTGCCGAACAATACCCAGAGGTTACACTAGAACACATGCTGGTGGATAATTGCGCCATGCAAATCATTCTCAATCCAGCTCAATTTGATACGATAGTTACGGCCAATTTATTTGGCGACATTATCTCAGATGCTGCAAGCGCCCTGCCTGGTTCTTTGGGCTTAATGCCATCAGCCAGTTTTTCTTCTGATGGTTTTGGCTTATACGAACCATCAGGCGGCTCTGCTCCTGATATTGCGAATCAAAATATCGCTAACCCAACTGCCCAAATCTTAAGTCTAGCATTAATGTTGCGTTATTCGTTTGCAATGGACAATCTTGCTACTCAAATTGAACAAGCAATTATTAAAACCCTAGAATCAGGTTTTAGAACTGGTGACATTTATCAAAAAGGTGATATTAAAGTTGGGACTGTTGAGTTTACTGATAGGGTTTTAAAGAATTTATGTAACTATTCATTATTAAAGTAAGATACAAAATACAATCATATAAAAAAAGCCAGTAACATTAACTCTACTGGCTTTTAATTTAATAAACAGACCTTAAATCTCAGTCAGAAATTATACTTGACTGGTTTTTCTATAAACAAAAAACAATAGAAATGACATCAATAATAGTAACCAGTATACGTTATTTACTGGTACAGGAGTGGGAGGAACTGCAACAGCAATATCTGAAACAAATATAACAGAAAAGGCCTGGTTTTCTGTACCTTCCAAGAAACATAATGAATAATCTCCAGAAGTTAATGGGCTTGCTGCATTATCCGTCAATATATCTTGACCAATATTAGCAACGCCAACTGCAACATCAAAAATATCACCAAAGTTACCAGCACCTGGAAGGTTGCCATTATAGAGTTGAAAACCAGAAGTAGTATTACCACCAGATACCACGTAATCTTCTAAAATTATACCCGTTACATTATTACCAACTGGTACAGTAAAAGTCATACAGTCGTCAAAATCTACTCCTGCTCCACCAACATTGCCTGTTACTCGATCGGCACTACTCCAAGAAAAACCTGGGTTGGTCCATCCCTATCGCCTAAATCTCCATCAATAGTCTCATCATAAATGGTTATTGCGATACCGCCAGTAATAACTGCTGGTGCATTAGTATTCACCAATACTGTTGATGACAAGCTTTCATCCGCATCTTGGGCTAACAAAGTTGTCCCAAACAGTGTAAAAACTAAAGTAATTAATAATCTCATAATATTTCCCTACAATCAAAAACATCCATAATAATAGATTCACACATTGTTAACAACATAATATATATAATCTATTATAATTTCACTTCAAACTCAATCTCTGCAAAATTAGCACTATTATCGACCGTTGTTACTTTGTATTTCCCTGGTTCTAATTCTGACAAAATCAGGTCACGACTACTGTTATCTTGCAATACACCATTAACAAACCAGTAGTTTTTTCCCGACGATCCTTGCAGCCTTAATTGAACATCAGGCATCACTTGAGATGAAGCTTCTGGGTAGATAATAGAATGATTGTGAACACCTGAAATTTTGAGTTTACTGGTTGATTGAATGATGGCGCAACTTTTACTAAAATGAGGCAAAAAACTAGAACGGCGATAGGGTTTGGCAATCCAAGGTTCTAATACTTTTGGCCACACAGCAAATTGTTGCGTGGTGATTTCTTGGCTCCAACAGCTGGGCAATACCCGAAACCCCGTGGCTTTTTCAATTTGAACTGTCAACAAACCTGAAGAAAATATATCCCTGGATGGGTCGCTGATAGTCGGAGGTGCGGTGCCATCCAACAGATAGGCATTTATGGACTGGTGACAATGGTTTGTATCTTGTGAGTTGGCTTTTATTCCTAACGGCCAACATATTTTTTCATATTCTATGTTTAAAGGCCTATCAATTTTTACGTGCCAATCATCAGGTAACATCGCAAGTACTTGTTGTAGTAAGGGCACAGCTGCTTGTCTGCCACTGTTATTTTCCAATGAAGAACTATCGGCCTGTCCTAACCAAATACCGATGGTGAATTTTTTATTGCTTGCAATCACCCAGGCATCGCGAGAGCCATAACTAGTACCTGTTTTATAGGCCACAGTATTGTTTGAATCAATGTATTTAGAACGCACCCTTTTCATCGGCACATTGGATAAAATATTGTTCACAATCCAGGCACTGCCTTCACTCATGGTTAAGTATTGTTTTAATTGTTCCTCTGTTGTCAATCGAATATCAGCCGATTTTCCCTTACGTCCCAAGCTGCTAAATATCCCAACCAATTGCTGCATACTGACTCCACCACCACCCAGAGCTAAGGATAAGTTGGGCTTTGCGGTATTGGGTAATTGTATGTCTAAACCTGCATTTTTCATCTGCGCATAGAATGATTCAGCAGTTACTTCATTGAGCAATTGCACTGCTGGCATGTTTAGGGAACGTCCCAATGCTTGAGTAACACTGACCGCTCCATGAAAAGAGCTGCTGAAATTTTTCGGTCGATAGCCACTGAATGATTGAGGCACATCGAACAACAAAGATTGAGAATGAATCAATCCCTGATCAATTGCCATGCTAAAAATAAAAGGTTTCAAGGTTGATCCAGGAGAACGAATAGCCTGAATCATATCAACATGACCGACACGATTATTGTTGAGAAAATCAGCACTACCAATATAGGTTCGGGTCGCCATATTTTCATTTTCAACCAATAACAAAGCCGCTGACATTTTGTCTGATTTCGATAGCACATAATTTTTGACCAAGCTTTCCAACTCTAATTGCAAACCGATATCAATGGTCGACTCAATCACTTGTTTTTTCGGAAATTGCTTGATTAATCTACGGGTCAACAGTGGCGCAATCATCGGCCTGGTATTGTATTCTGCCCAGACCTCTTCACCCATGGCTTCATCGATAATCAATGGATCCCACACCTTAAATTCTTGTAATCTTTTGAGTAATTTATTGCGGGCAATTTCAGCCCTTTGCGGGTACCTGTCTGGTCTAAACCGAGAGGGAGATTGCGGCATAACTGCCAGCAATGCTGCTTCAGAATGACTCAGTTCATTGGCATTTTTAGCAAAATACGCATAACTGGCTGCTTGTACACCCTCTATTGTTCCTCCAAAAGGTGCGTAATTAACATAATAACTGAGAATTTCCTCCTTACTGTAATGCCATTCTAGCTGCAAAGCCCGAAACATTTGCCCCAACTTACCCGTCAATGTCTTCTTATGGGGCTTTAATATTCTTGAGACTTGCATGGTTAAGGTCGAAGCACCAGAAACCAATTCACCATACCAAATCCATTGCCAAAATGCGCGGCCAACAGCCAATGGATTCACCCCAAAGTGTTGGTAATAATAGCGATCTTCATAATTAATCAAAGCCTCAAGGTACAGCGGTGAAACTTCAGATAATTCAACAGGGTAACGCCATACGCCTTGCGAATCTGGAAAAGCACGCAAGGGTTGTCCATCTTTATCCACCACCACTTGGGCGAAACTGCGTTGATTGAAGTCATCAATCGGTAGTGGTATTATCCAATCTAACACTATAAATGTGATAAATAAAAAAAGGCTGATTAGAATTGTTCTTTTGAGCAATTTTTTGATTTTTTTAAGTTTTACCATGAGATTATTGACGTTATTGACGTTATTGAAATTTTATACGGGCTTATTATTGTATAAACTTGTGTTCAAAACATTGTTAAATTATGCTGATTTTATGACAGCTCACTACTGTCCCGTTAAAGTTGCAAGGTGGGTTTTACCCGAACCGCACTTACTAAGAAGTAACTTATTGAAACATATACAAATATTTAACCTGCTTTAAAACAAATTTCGGAACTATTTAGCGTATTAAAGGCTATTATTTTGTTAATTCTGGGAAGCTTCCATCA
>CAZLZZ010000008.1:0-35986 GCA_964564165.1 uncultured Alcanivoracaceae bacterium
TTCAAATCTAGTTCAAATCTAGTTCAAATCTAGTTCAAATCTAGTTCAAATCTAGATCTGCCCCAGTAACGGTTGTTAGGCGAATATTTGAAATTAACCACTGATACTATTTATTGAGCATGGCAATCATGTGCAGTAAATTTTTACGGGGAAGGTTCAAATGCTGATCTATAAGCTTGGAGACTTGCTTATAGTAAACTTAATAAAATTTTGCGGCAGGCAAAATAAAAAGGAGAAAAAAATGAAAAAACTTATTCTATCAATAAGCGCAATATTGTTTGCTGTTTATTCACATGCAGTGAGCCTGAGTACCACAGGTACTGGTCAGGTACTAATATTCCCGTATTACACAGTGAATGAGAATTATAAGACAGCTATAAAACTGATTAACACTACCGACAGAGCCAAAGCATTGCGGGTACGTTTTAGAGAAGCTGCCAATAATAGGGAGGTTTTTACTTTTAATTTGTACATGGGGCCAAACGATGTTTGGAGTGGTACTTTGAACAAAGGAAACTTTCTGCAAGGGTTTTTTACGGAAATTAACAGCGTTGACAAATCCTGTACACTGCCATCTATTGGTTCAAGCGGGGTTCTATTCAACAATACAAAATTCACAAACACTTTTGTTGATGGTTACGGGACTGATGTCAAAAGAATGCACGAAGGATTTATTGAAGTTATCGAAATGGGGGTTCTCACAGGTGGCAGTGCACAAGCTACTTTAATTAATCAAAGTCAACCCAATGCTAATTGTGCTTTATTACAAGGAGCCTGGGATGTAAATTCCGCCAATAGTTATTGGCTTGCTAATCCTAATGCCGACATGTTGCCTCCTTCAGGAGGGGTAACAGGAGATGTCAGTTTAATTGATGTATTGAATGGCACTGAAATTAAGCAGCAGGCGACAGCTTTAGGTGATTTTAGTGGCTCTATTTTACACTTTAATATAGATAATGATTCACCATCTTTGGCGGATGCTAAACCCGTCTCAATTAATTATGGTGTTAATGGACAAAAACAAACTTTGAATTGGCCCACAGGAATTGAAGCTGTTAGTTCTGTATTGATGAAATCAACGATTGACAACGAATATGAGTTGGATGCCAGTACCAATGTAAGTAATGATTGGATAATAACATTGCCGACAAGACAGTACCATACCGATCCAGTGTACGCGGTAACTTCGTTGCCACTTAAACCATTTGTTGCAAATAGTGTGAATGGAATAACTTGTGAAAACTATAATGTAACGGATATATTCGATAGAGAGGAAGGGATTACACCTGGCTTTCCACAATCATCAACTTTTTGCTATGGGATAAATAATTTAAGTCTGTTAAAAGACATGAATAACAACGCTGTTCCCATTGGGGTTTTTTCAAGCAATTTTCCTGCAGTTATACTAGATAATGGGAACTTAGTTGGAAATCATGCAATAACATCATTTTCACAAGGATGGGCAGCACTAATGATGCAACAATCTTTAGAAAATACATCGTTGGGATTAAGTTTAGTAGGGCTTCCATTTGTAGGGTTTTCAGCTCAGGGATTTTCAAAAAACAATATTACTTCAAACGTATTAAATAATTATGCACATGCAATAGGTCATAAATCTACAACTACAATAACACCTATAATAAAAAATTCGGCATCAGAAATAAATGGAATCCCTCTGATAAACCCCATGCATATTGCAAAAGACAATGTTGGCCAAGTGTTAATCTATCCCTACTATACGGTTAAGAATAACTTTAACACTTATCTTTCAGTGGTTAATACAACAAATCAAGTGAAATCCATTAAAATTCACTTCAGGGAGGGTCTCAATGCGAGGTTGGCCTTATCTTTCAATATTTACCTTGGCCCTTATGATGTTTGGACTTCGACTTTGGAAGCTGCTGTTGCTACTTCAAATTTCTCACCGGGTCATGAAGGAGAGCCAACAGTTAAATTGTTAATCTCTGATACATCCTGTACGGCTCCTATGGTTATGAATGGTTATGAATTTGTCCCTTATGGATATGACCCTATGAATAATGGTGACCCTAATGATGGGTATGATCAACAAGGGACAAACCTAGAAAGAACCCAAGAAGGTTTTGTTGAAATATTTGAAATGGGAATTGTTACAGGAGTTGACGCTACTGCAATCATGCATAACGCAGGCGTGCCTAATGATTGTCAAAAAATAGCTGATAATTGGGGCCTTGATGGGCAATGGGTAAATAATCCTATTGTCAATATGCTTGAGCCAGATGGCTCAGGTGGCTTGATTGGCTCAGCACGTATAGTTGATGTAAATACTGGTGTAGCTATGAGTTATGATGCTACTGCCATTGTGAATTTCACCACCAGTCTTTCTCATAGTTCACCTGGAGGCACTTCTACCAATCTATCCAGTGGCGATAACTATACAACATTAATTGATGCCCAGTCGGGGTCTGTTCAAACAACCTGGAGCACAACTATTGATGCTGTGTCAGCCTTGTTTATGCAGGCTCAAACGCTTAATGATTATGATTTAGAAGATAACAAACAAAGTGAATGGATCAATACATATCCAACCAAGCAGTTTTATGTAGATGAACTAAATACAGCTTCAGTGCCCCCTATCATGCCATTTATTCAGGCTTTAGTTGCAGATATTGGTGCCTGTGAAGATCATAGATTCCATGCTTATGATAAAGATCAAAAAATCAACACCCCGCTGATGGCGGTTCCAGTGCCAGATCCATTGCCTCCTAATTACAGCGAGCTTCCTGAAGACTGTTGGTCAGTTAATGTCTCTGATGTTAATAATGGCATAGATAATAACACCATTCTTGCATCTACTAAAGGCATCAATGATTACAATAATGACCCATTATATACATCAATTAATGATTTGCCCTTTTCTTCTGGTTGGATGTTGAAAAGCTTTGAGAGTGAAACAAACAATCCAAGTAAGCTGGTAGGTATAGGCTTATATGGAAGTCTGCATGAAATTTACGGTAAGCCCGTATTGGGTTTTGTTGTTCAGGATTCATTCAAAGATACAAATGACGGAGTGGGAACATTTGCTCATTATACGACCTTAAAAATGAATCAAGGTGTCAGGAAAATAATAATATTTGACGAATTGTTTTCAGATGGTTTTGAATAGAAGAATCAACCAATGAATTCGCAATTTCATAATGATTCAATTTATCACTATGAAAAATATCGCTTTCAGATATAAAGCAAGTCCTTTATAATCATCTTATGAGAAAATATTTTACTTTATTTTGTTTTTTTTTCAGTACTTTGTTACAAGCACAATCCTTTGACGAACGCTGGTATTGGAATATCAATGCAGGAGTGATTGTGCCCGATGATTCCTTGCAGCTCAATGATGCCACTTATTATGATTTCCGTGTGGGCAAAAGTATCAATGAAAAATGGTCGTATGAAATCCAGGTATTTACCGATGAATACGATTTTGACATTGACTATGGATTAAAACACCGCGGAATAGCGATTAATTTTTTGGACATCAATCAAGAGCCCTTGTGGAAACCTTACTTTTTAATGGGCGCAGGTATAATTTATCATGAAAGCCCCACTGAATCGGGTACCAACGTGTTTTTTAATATTGGCATTGGCGCCAGTTGGTATTTATTTGGTGACAATGTTCGCCTGCGTGCGGAAGCTGTTTCGAGATTGGACTTGAACAACACCAAGTTGCCCGGGCAAGATGGTTTGGGTGATGGCGTGTTTACCGTGGGATTAACTATACCTATTGGGTGGTAAGTTTTGTGAGCCATCATACAATTTGAGAAATTAACTTAATAAATCTATCAATATTTCCCGTTTCAAAGTAAATTCATATACTCTTCTAAAGAAAATTAATTAAGCATGTATACTAAACTTGTAGAAAAAGCCAAGTTGTGGGAAGGTCGGTCAGACAGTGAAAACACCTCAATTAATTGTCAATGGCTATCTAAATATGCGGTTGATTGCAAAAGAATTAACTTAAATATTACGCCCTGGATATTTTCAAATATCCCAAAAACAGCGGGAAAATCCTTAGATAATTACCTCACTCAAGGGTTTGCTTTGAACGATATTCTGTCTATAAATTCAGATGATTTGCAGAGTTTTCCTCAGTCGATATATCTTAAAAAAAGTTATCCCAAGGCAATGACCGGGCAGTATGCAATCAATGATCTGCTCTATCAATTGTTGCCCGATCAAGAAATTGTCCATTTAAGCATGATGCGAGATCCAGTCTATCGAGTGATTTTTATTTATAATGATATTGCCACAAATGCTTATCATTCAGTTGATAAGAGTGAAAAGACAATGGACTTTGATGCGTTTATTAGGCAAGGAAACAATGAGATTAACAATGGGCAATCAAAGCGATTTGCAGGAATGCTGTCTCCGGATTTAGAAATCAGTGACAAAGAATTGTACGAAAAAGCCAGGTTCGTGGTGGACAATTGTTTTTCATTGGTTGGAATCTCTGAACAATTTAAACAGTTTTATGAATTGTTGGGCAATCGCTGTGGTATAAGATTTCACAATTTGCCTTCTATTGTCAGGTCTAAATTAAAAGTCCAATTGTCAGATGTCAGTGATCAGCAATTGGCGTTGATAAAAGAAAAAAACAGGGTGGATATTCAACTCCACCATTATGTTAAATCCAAGTTTGAAGATTTTTTGAAGTGAAGTCATGAAAAAAGGGCGCACAACACGCCCTTTTTTTATTAGTGTTGCTGTTGAAAAAATCACTCAGGAATTTTCAATACTTGCCCTGGGTAAATACTATTGGCATCCTTTAACATTGGTGTATTGGCCTGGAAAATCTTGTTATAAAGGCTGGACTTGCCATACATTTCATTTGATATTTTACCCAAAGTATCGCCACTTTTCACCGTATAAGTTCTGAAACTTGGCTCAGTGTTACTGGCTTCTTCTGTGGCTTTGACAACTTCAGCTTCTTGTTGTGCAGTATCTGCTGGCGGAGTACCAAGAATCACGTTGTCTTGAACTGAAGAAACGCCATTAATATTGCCCGCAACCAAAACAGCCTTTTCTTTTTGTTCTTGATTGGGTAAATAACCCGATAAAGTTACAGCTCCTGCTCTAAAAGCGACTTTTAAAGCATCTGTCATCACACCAGCATCTCTTATTTGGATTGCTATAGGTTTAATTACTTCTGGTTCGGGGTCACCGCTCTTAAATAAATTGGTACCAGCATCTGCAATAAAATCAAAAAACCCCATGTCTATCTCCTGTTGTATAAAAAACAATATTCTATCAATATCTACCGATAAGGTCAACCATCTCGATTTGTAGTTGAAAATCAAGAGCGTTTAACCACAGAGCACACAGAGAAGGGAAGTACGACAAATGTAAAATATGTGGCGATAACTTTTTTGAAATCTAACGGTAGACTTCTTTTTCCCTTTTAGTCTTTACTGAGCTCTTTTAAGGCTTGTATAGCGTGATCATTATCGGGCTGTAGCTCTAAAATTTTATTAAAGGCAGTGATCGCTTTGTCTTTATCTCCTTGCTTTTTGTAATGTTGAGCCAATGCCCCTAAACTATTTATTGATTTGGGGAACAAATGGGTACCGAACAACAAGACTTTAAGAGCTTCATCATTTTTATTTTCACTGTTTAAATGATTCGCTCGGCTGAGTATATTCCACTCGGCCTCTTCTTTATTGTCTGGGTGTTTTACAAAGAAGTTCTGATAAGCCTGTTCCGCCTTGACGAAATCACCTTTTACTAACCACTCTAAAGGTACGTGTTCATTGGTTTTCATGCGTATTCGTACAAATTCAGTTTCATTGTTGACACCAAACATGAGGTCTATCGTTCCAGTTTCCTTGTTTTTGTCGAATCTAAATTTTCTTGAATATTCGCGACGAATGTATTGGTTTTTACCGATGCGAAACACTTCCATTGGTTCACCATTCAGATATTGCATAAACAGACGATTATTTTCTGTATAAATATTAAATATCATATCAAGAGCATAGTTATATCGGCCAATAACACGTTGTTGTTCGGTTTGACTAATGGGCAATGCGACAAATGTAGGTTCTAAAAATTCGGCCCATTGATAAGTGTTGGCGACACTGTTTTTTACTTCATCAATAAAAGCAGGTTGGTTGGCATTGGTCATGATAACCACGCCGTAACCACGTGTTTTGTGTGCCATTAAATCAGAACTGAATCCTTCATTCCAACCGCCATGTCCAAAATAAATTTCTTTATTCTTGGTCTTAATAAAAAACCCCAATCCAGTATTGTCACTTACAAAAGGGGTTAACATCTTATTGGCCATTGATTGACTTAGAACCTTGCTTTTATTGTCTTTAATCGCCAATTGAACATCAATCGCAAATTTAGCAAGATCTTTAGCAGTAGTCCACAAGCCTGCAGCTGCCATTTCGGGATAGATGTGCCTTTTGCCAATCACAGGTGACTTGTCAGGAAGATAACCAGCCGCTGCAAATTTAAGTTTTGATTCAGCTAACGGCTGTTGATAAGTACTTTGTTTCATTCCTATGGGGCCTAATACCAGCTCATGCATTATTTGTGGGTAATCTTTCTGTGCCACATCTAAAACCAGTTTTTGCATAACCGTATAACCACCGCCCGAATAACGGAATTTAGTTGCAGGTTGCATATCTACACGAACTGCTGCTGAATTGGCTGGCTTTTCTCCTTTGAGTACTTGTGTGATAGATGGCACAGATGACAGTGCAGATGTTTCTGATGCATACCCGCCAAAGCCATGTACGGTTAGACCAGCACTGTGATTCAATAGATGTTTCAAGGCAACTGGCTGCTTTTTAGTGAATTCATTTTCAGGAATTTTCCAACCTATTAATTTATTATTAACAGGTTCATCAAGTGAAAGTTTTTTTGTTCGACTAGCTTAAGTGCTGCATACGCGGCGACAGGTTTACTGATTGATGCTGCCTGGAATAATGTGTTTCCATCTATTGCTTTATTGGTTTCTTTATCTGTCACACCATAGTGTTTGACCCAAAGAATCTTATAATCTTTAATCACAGCAATGCTCACACCTGGTACACCATGGTGTTTCATCCGTTCATCGATTTTCCAAGTAGGATCATTCGCAAACTGTACAGAGCCTCGTAACCCTGATTCAACAGCTGTTATTTGTTTGGCGGTTTGGTTTTCAAGGTTATTTGCAAGGTTATTTGCAAGAACGTTTGCAAAAACGATATTACAAATAATTAAAGCATTTAGTGCTATTGTGTTTTTTAATTTCAATTGAGTACTCTTGTTTTGGATTTTTGGATTTTTGGATTTTTCTGTCAGTTTCGAATATTGTAACCTATTTTTGAAAACTGCTGTCTCATTAACAAAAATTAACTGAATTAAAGTAGTGGGGTGTTAATTCCTTCTCAACAAGGTTGGCCTGCCACCGAGTAGCTGATAGTAAAAAGGACATATTTATTTATTGTCAAGCTGAACCACTCCAATAACTGAAAAACTGTTGTAGAGATGGCGATTTATCGCGTCTAATGTTGCATGTAAATTGATCTGACAAACATAGACGCGATAAATCGCCTTCTCTACAGTTGGATTCAACGATAATAGCTACGGTTACTTGTTTAACAATCCAAAATAGCACAATCATAAATTTGTTTTCAATAAATGACGGAGCTAAAGAGACTGTGAAAGTATTCTGATGACGAGTAAAAATGGCATAAAACCCGCTACTTTTCGTTGAAAAACTTGGAATTAGCCAGCTAGTCGCGGCGTTTTCCGCCTCACACGCGAATTTTCTACTCATTTTTCTTTCGCCCCATAATACTTTCACAGTCTCTAAAGCACCGTTTCCGATATGAGTTTTCACGCAGTGATTTTGAAGTAGCATCATTATTATTAGGTTGATACAATAGATCAACCATTGCGGGAGTTTCTTTATTGCCTTCTGTTTTTGATCTTCCGCTGCGTCACTGTGCCGCCGTGCGATCTTATATTTAACCATAAAGGTCAACTCATCATACTTCACGTATCAATTGTTAACACTTTTAAAGATTGTTTAAAAAATGTTCATAATCAATGGTAAACTGACCTCATATTAATTGAATAATAAAACTTATGTCGGAAAACTCTCAATTTAGCTTGCTCAAAGAAAAGCGTTTCTTGCCTTTTTTCTTAACCCAGTTTTTTGGTGCGTTTAATGACAATGTATTTAAAAATGCCTTGGTGATTATGATTGCTTTCAAAGCAGGCAGTAATAGTGATATGTTGGTTAACTTGGCAGCGGCTTTATTTATACTGCCATTTTTTTTGTTTTCAGCCATTGCTGGACAAATTGCCGATAAATATGAAAAATCTTCATTGGTCAGAAAGGTTAAACTAACTGAAATCGTTATTATGTTGATAGCTGCTTTGGGGTTTTATATCAACAGTATTCCATTGCTATTGACTGTTTTGTTTTTAATGGGTTCTCAATCTTCTCTGTTTGGGCCTGTAAAGTATGGTTATTTGCCACAACATCTACACAAAGATGAATTGGTTGGTGGCAATGGGTTGATTGAATCCAGTACGTTTTTGTCTATATTGTTGGGAACGATTTTGGGTGGTATATTGATTTCATTGGACTCGATATTGCCCGTTGCTATTACTGTTATTTGTGTAGCCGTAGCTGGCTATACCAGCGCCAGATTTGTGCCTAATACACCTCCATCATCTCCCGAAATAAAATTGAATTTTAATATTTTTAAAGCCACTTATCGAAATATACAATTTTTGCCTTCAAATCGGGTGGTGTTTTTATCGGTATTGGCTATCTCATGGTTCTGGTTTTATGGTTCAGTTTTCTTGATGCAGATACCTAATTTTACCATAAAAATACTGTCTGGAAATAAAGCGGTAGCCACTTGGTTGCTGTCGATGTTTTCTATTGGCATTGGCATAGGGTCTTTGTTGTGTGAAAAGTTTTCGGGCAAACGGGTTGAGATAGGCTTGGTTCCACTTGGGGCAATTGGTTTGGCTGTTTTTGGTTGGGATTTGGCAGTGGCTTCAGAAAATTGGCATCAATTTGACAGGTTATTGACCTTTCAAGAATTCTGGGCGCTTGATGGAAGTTTTAGAATACTTTTAGATTTGGTATTGATTGGGGCATTTGGTGGGCTGTATATTGTTCCTCTGTATGCTTTATTGCAAGAACGTTCAGATAAAAAATTCTTATCTCGGGTAATTGCAGGCAACAACATCATTAATGCATTATTTATGGTGGTAGCAGCATTGATGGCGATATTCATTTTGGGCTATATGGGTTGGACTATACCGGAGTTATTTAAAGTCACCGTTGTGCTCAATATCTTGGTGTGCTTGTATATATTTACAGTGGTACCAGAGTTTTTGATGCGCTTGATTGTATGGCTTTTGGTTTCTACTATTTATCGCGTTAGGCCCAAAGGCATGGATAATATCCCGCATGAAGGCCCAGCCTTATTGGCGTGCAATCATGTGAGTTTTGTAGATCCGTTGATTCTTGGTGGTTATATCAGGCGGCCTGTTCGGTTTATCATGTATTATAAAATCTTTAATGTGCCTATTTTAAAGTGGGTGTTTAAAGCGGCAAAAGCCATTCCTGTTGCTGGTTATAAAGAAGATCCTGAGATGTTTGAACAAGCCTTTGCTACGGTAAAACAAGCATTGGCCGATGGTGATTTGGTGTGTATATTTCCCGAAGGAGGCCTAACGCCAGATGGAAGCTTGCAAGAATTCAAATCTGGACTTGAGCGCATAATCAAAGAAACACCCGTGCCAGTAATCCCAATGTCATTAAATAACCTATGGGGCAGTATGTTTTCACGCAAAGATAAAATGTTAAAAAGACGCCCGCGTAAATTTCTAGCCAAGATTGATCTTAATGTAGGTAAACCCATTCAACCCGAATATGCTAATCGGCAGGTGGTGTTTGAAGCTGTATCGCAATTAAAAAAAGAAACATAGGGTTGTTTAATCCACTTGGTAAAGACTTTTGATATAAGGCAATGCTAATAAAATGTCATTTTGTACTGCATATGAGAATCGGCTATTGTAAAGTGTTTGAAAATCATTCACGCAAAAGTTGACTTCTGATTTGCAGTATTTATACATTATACTGCTATCATAACCGCAATTCACTCCCAACTCACAAGCCAAATAGTTTTGAGAATGGCGAATTATTTTACTGACATAATTGATGTTTGTTGTCGACAGTATGTCTTGCAGGTTTGGGTTGACCGTATCAATTTGGTATTGCCATACTTTGTAAATGGAAGACGAATTTATGAGCTCAGGAAACTCTCGACCTACAATTTCATAGACAAACAGTGTATCATCAACAGTGTATGGTGTTTTGTTGAATTCTAAGAGTTTGCCAAATCGTGATATCCCCTTTATTTTCGAACGCTCTTTAATGTCCTGACGGGTGAATTCAAATTGGTATTCAGGGTGTTTCGTGTTCAATTCTTCACAATTTTGAGAAGCTCTCTTAAAATATTGTTTTTGTATGTCAGTTTTATACCGTGAAACATAAGGTGAGCTTAGGAAATTTTTAGCATAGAAGTATCTTGCACAAACTTCATACTTGGCTTTTGTTAGCTTTGTTTCAATCACGGGCTCTAGATTTAATTGATTATCTTGTTCTGTGATTGGTGTACTATTTCTTGGTTTGGAGATTTTAGGGTTGCGGCTGTTACCATTACCAATAGAAGTTTGGTTTTGGCTAACAATAGTTACTTGTTCAATTTTTTCTGCAGTAGCTTGTTCTTGTTCTTGCTCTGGTTTCTGAGTTGTATAGAAATAAAATCCCAAAAGTGCCAATAAGACCAAAGTGTACAATGGGTGAGGTTTAGTTTTTCGCATAGTTTACAAACAAATAGCTTAGTATTTGATCCACGTCGGTTAATTGATTGGGGCTAAAATAATAGTTCAAGTAATAATCTTGTATGCTTTGTCCGCAAGCCAGTTCATTGGCTAAGTAAGGGTGAGAGAAACACATCAATACCATATCTTTTGATTCGCTATCACAGGGGTAGTCCATGGAGCAGGCAAATAGCAAGGCAACTTTTGGAGCCAAAGTTTGATAGTAGCGTTTTTCATAAAACCCCATTTCAATATTTTTATTAGACAACAATAATGGAGCCAAAGTCATAAATGCCTCAGATGATACATTCTGTTTTAAAAAGCTATCTACTTTTTGATTGTTGGATTGATAGCTTTGGTAAAGGTTGATTAAATAGTTTTCATCAATGACTATAGAGCCATCAATAATTCCGTTTAACTCTGTAAGTTGTCTATCGTACATGGCAATTTCAATGGCTGTTCTTGAGCTAAATTTAATGTCATCATTGATGTGAATGTAGCTCAACATACCGCGAGTGTATTTGATTTTTTTATTTATTGCCTTAGTAAGTTTTTTCATTTTAATATCGTAGCCATCAATTAAATAATCGTATTTAAAATTGATAAAGCGAGTTTCTTCTTTCATAGGCCAAGATTTCGTAAAATCTTTTTCGCGTTTAGTAAGAGGCTTTGTTTCATAAAACCGTTTGCGGTAACGCTCATGAATAGCGGTATATAGTTCACTGTCATCTTGCATGAAAGCCCTGCAGCTTTCTGCCCACATGTCATAATATTGTTTTTGGATAGCACTTAATATTTTCTGTTGGTTGGGCTTACTTTTGCGGTTAAGTTGTTTTAGAAAAATCTTATAGGGTTCGCTGTCATTTTTATAGCTTTCTATAACATATCTACAACGTTTTACTTTTCGAAATTCTCTAAACGCCGTAATTAAGTCGACTCTGGGGGTATGGTCCTTAGATTCATCGTAACCTTCAAGCCAGTCTTTCTTTTTTCGAGAGGTTTTGGACTTGATTTTATTGGCTATGCTGGCTTTGCTTATTGTTGTATTGTTCTGTTTTATTGATTCGGAGACGATAGGTGTTTTATTTGTTGTAGGGGATTGCTTGTTATTGAAGTAATACAACACAATAATAAATAGCAATATTGCCAAAGTAAATATCCATTTTTTCATGATTAAGCTTAGTAGGTCAAATACCAATTGTATCATGAGGTTATCAATGAGCTTAGATTTTTTCTAAGAATTGTGAATTACTATGTAACTGATGTGCCCTCCTTTAACATGGAATCACTCCTTGGTTCATTAATCTACAAAAATTGATTTGATAAAAGTTGTTAAACGAGCAGACACGTGGGTCTGATACAATAAATGCCTTATAGACTCCCCATAGCCTAAAAATAAAACCTTTATAGACGCTTTATTAGACCATTACAAAGAGCCCTGTGCACTATAATCCTGTTTCACACTATTAATATTTCAAACAAATATTTCATGCTCGTTAGGGTAGTTGGATTTAGCCAATCTTTTAATAGTGTTGACTAAAGTCAACTACCCGAAGGCTCTTTGGCTTCCTTGAAAATCTACGTTATATTTCAATGTCTTAAGTTTTTAAATCCTCTTAAGTAAGTGCCATTCTGTAATGGTCTAATAAACCCCACCTTACAATTTTAACTGGATACTAATTCGGGTAAAAAATAATCTCTTTAAAAGCACTATAAACATTATTTGATGTGATTTGAGTTTCACAGTAGATTATAGCCTTTGTGGGAGTGATAGGAAAAGTAGATCCCTATTCTTTATGAATGATGATTTCAATACCTTGATTTCTATAGCTGTCATAAGCTTCCTTTGTGCCAATATATCTACTATTAGATTCCTCTATATCTTTAATTGTTCCTCCGCTATCAAAGAAATCAAAGTACAATTTATTTAAATAATTTTTATAATCTTCGGGTGTATTTAAATTTCTACTATAATGTGGATCTGTACAATTCCTATCTGATAAATATTTATCCCATGACGTTTTAATTGGATTTTCAGGAAAGGGCTTAAATTGAAAAGTAATATCTTGGTAGTTGCGTTTGCCCCATTTGACCTCGAATGTTTCCCAGTGGGCTTTAAAGCTCATCATCAAATAAGCAACATAAATAAGTATCAAAATGCCACTAAAGGTACAAAACCTCTTGTCCTCTAGCCCGCATTTATTGGCGATAATTATTTCAAGAATAGTCCAAAGAGCAAAAAGTGAAAAAATTAAAATAAAGATTTTAAATAATCCAACACCAGATTCATCCTTCCAAGTCCAAAATTCTTCATAGGGCATACAGTCCATTACAATATTTATATGAATAATTAGATAATAATAAAGAAAGTGAAAAATCAGCAATGAAACGATAATAATCCAGATGTTACTGGATTCTTTATAGTGAGTCAAAAATTTAAATTTATAAGGCATTAACTATGGAAAACAAATCATCTTAGCTGGCGGCTAATTTATCACATCTAAACATGGCTTTTTCTAAATAACCAGGTCTAAACCTTGTCCAGTTGTCTTCGTCTTGGGCCAATCGATCAGCTATCACCCACATCACAAAAGGATGGTGTCCCATTCCGCAATGGCTGCTTTGGACTTCGATGTTTTGAGTGGTTTCATCTTGGATTTCTAAACAACATTGCCAAGCGGTTATGCCATCAGATTTAGAATAAATTGATGTGGTTGGTACAGGCGGTGGGAATTTCATATTTTCCTTTAAATTCTTATTCATTTCGCTTAGCTTGTAGCCGCTGGTTTTTTGAAACAATTTACTGGCATGATTTGCTTTTAAATTGCCATTAAACGGGCTGCCGAGAGTGATCACCTGTCTAACCATTTTCGGTCTTAATTTTGCCAGTTCGCGGGCATAAATACCACCTAGGCTCCAGCCAATTAGGCTGACTTTTTCACCATGTTTATGATAAATATCTTCAAGTCTTGCAATCACATCTTCGCCACATCCTGTTTCTGGATGAGATTGTTTGCCCATATTGCGTCCTAACTTCCAGCCATAAGGTTTGTATCCTCTGCTTTTCAAAAAGGTTCGCAACAATTTGGTTGAAAAATCATTGGCCAAAAAGCCAGGCATCACTATCACTGGATGACCATCTCCTTTGGGCGTGGTTTGTAACAATGGAAAACTCAGAGCAAATGATCCTGCCTCAAAAATTGTACGGGCCTCTAATGCCATTTTTAATAAGGAGGGTCGTTTTATAGTTTTTTGTACAGGATGGTTTTCGTTTAATTGCTTAGTCTGACTCATATTATTTTAATTCTCTTACTCGATAACACATTGTTCTAGTGTATTGGCTGATTCTCTAATGTACTTGGTAAACAAATCGACATCTGGCATGATATTTGCAGCCGTTGTTGGGCTAAACGATAATACACCATTGTAGCTTAAAACAGGGATAATTAAGCCCATACCATCAAAAATCGGAGCCATTCCCATATTGGCTAACATCAATTTGCCATTCATATACAGTGGAATTTGTGGTCCAGGAACATTGGTAATAACCAAATTAAACACAGGGCGATGCATTTTACTGACGTTCATCCGGGTATAAAGCCTTGATGCGCCTGCTCCTAGGGCAAAAGGAATAAATTCGGCATAATCCGTCATTTGCTTTGCACCAATCGCATCTTGATAAGATTTGCCTCGTTTGGTGTTTTCGTGCAACTGACGCAATTGGTCAATCGGATCATCGATATCGGTAGGTAACTGTATTAACATAGCAGAGACTTGATTTCCCATATCACCTTTTTCGGTTTTTGAACGGGTATTAACCGGTATCATTGCCACCAAGGGTTTGTCAGGCAACTCGTCTTTTTTTAATAAATAGCGCCTCAAAGCACCCGTACATATAGCTAGAACCACATCGTTGAGAGTGCAGCCTTCAACCGCGATTCTTAATTTTTTTACTCGATCCAATGATAGCAAGGCCGAATTCCACATGCGGCGTGATGAAACAGGCTGGTTCAATACACAATGCGGTGCATTAAAAACAGTGCGTGGTACATCACTGGTTTGAACTCTGGAAATTTTACCTGTAGCCACAGCTGCTTTTGCTGTGTTGAGTAATAAACTGGGCAGTTTGAAAGGGCTTTTGATTAAATTTAAATAGCTTTTGGTTAACAAAGTAATGTTACTGGGTAACTCTTCTATTTCTCGTTTGGGAGCTGGTGGAATCTTGCGTGGTTTGGGTGAGGCATCAAATAATAAACCCAAAATTTCAGCACCCGCTGCTCCATCAATCGCCGCATGGTGAATTTTACTAATAATGGCCACTGAACCTTTAGGCACTTGCGGAACATTGTCTAGCCCTTCAACAAAAATAAACTCCCACAAGGGCCGATTGCGATCTAATGCTTGAGAAAACATTCTTGAAGTTAATTTGCGCAAGGATTTCCAATCACCTGGTTTCGGTAAAGCGGTATGATGAAGGTGTAAATTGATATCAAAATCAGGATCATCCACCCAATAAGGATTGCCTAGTCCAATAGGTACGGTAACCAGTTTTTGTAATAAACGTGGAGCTAGATGTAATCTTTGCGCAAGGAAATCTTTAAATTCATCAAAGGTTAAACTTCCTTCATAAACATTTAATCCTCCCACATGCATCGGGGTGTTGGCTGTTTCTAAGTATAAAAAAGAAGAGTCTAGTCCTGATAATTGTTGCATAATAATTTTTATTTTTAAGTGGAAATAGTTTACTACAAATAGAAAACTATTGTTACTACTGTTTTATCACCATAAATATTCTTGCAATATTCTTGGACAGGCTCCTAGGAGCTTGTCCTAGAATAGGAACCGTAGCGAAGGAAAGCTGGGTTTAGGGCTATTTTTCTCTTTTTTGAGAAGAATAGCCCCGCTATGTGACGAAAAAAAGCGGGAAATAGCACAAATCCAGCTTTCCTGCAGTAGGTTTTCTGTTCTGGGACAAGCTCCTAGCTCAAAGTAACAACATAGTATAAGAAAAAGGCGAGGCTAAAGCCCCGCGTCCAACAGTTCAGTGATTGTCTTTGTACTGATCTAAACTTCAATTAGAAATTCCTATTTTGTCTGTGGGTGTGTTGATGTTCCAAATACTTTCATTAAAACAGACAGTGTAACAAATAAAATGGCTACTGCTATTAATAACACGTAAGGAGATTCATATACTCCAGCCATGGCAAATGCCAGCAATGCCACAGTGCCCGTGACTACGGCATAGGCCGCTTGAGTAGTAACATGATCTAAGTGTTCGCACTGCGCCCCTGCGGATGCCAATACGGTAGTATCAGAGATAGGTGAGACATGATCGCCAAACAAACCACCACTTAATACAGCAGCAATGGTTAGGTACATTGAAGCGCCCAAGTCATAGCCCACAGGTACTGCAATTGACATTAAAATAGCAAAGGTTCCATAAGATGAGCCTGTTGACAATGAAATAACCGCACCAAGAGCAAATACAATCATGGGGAAATACATCGGTGCAACTGAACCGCTGATGATTGAAGAAAGATAACCTGCCGTATTCAAGTCCTTAGTTACTGAGCTTAGTGACCAGGCTAGTACCAGTACTATGGATATATAAACCAATGATTCTGCACCTTTGATAAATACTTTTAAAGAATCGTTATAGGATACCCCTTGATGGCGACGCATCATCTCCATACAGGTGAATGAGGCGGCAAGATAGGCGATAGCCAAAGTAGACCGAATGTGGATACTGGTTAACCCTCCATGATTAGAGTGCCAAACTATCAGCCCTGCAATTAAGGCTAACATGACTCCAAGAGGATACAAAAAGATGCCGATATTGGTAGTTTGTTCTTCATCTTTATTCTCTTTTATCTTATCTTCTGCTTTCTCGTTTTCTCTTACTAGCGGCGACTTCGTTTGCGTTTGGGCAAGCTTGTTAAGGTGTTTTAATTGTGCTTTTTTCATTGGGCCATAATCTTTTCCTAAAAAAATTATAATGGGCACGGTTGCCAGAGCTAAGAAGGCATAAAATTGATAGGGTATTACTTTAATCAACACCGCAAATGAGTTTTCTGTTAGGCCAATTTCTGCATAAGATTTATCTATTAAAGAGGTGATGTAAGCTCCCCAGCCAATAAAAGGAATCAAAATACTGATGGGAGAAGAAGTGGTATCTAAAATATAGGCCAGTTTTTCACGGCAAATTTTAAATTCATCAAAAACAGAGCGATAAAGTGGGCCTACAATTAAACTGTTTCCTGAATCTGTGAAGAATATACCCAGCCCAGAAAGCCACACCAAAATTTGCGCTTTGGCTCGGCTGGTGACAACATGAGTGAGTTTTCTTGCAAAAGCACTAGCGCCACCTGAGACTTCTAATAATTTGACAAAACCGCCAATAATAAAAATAACCAAAATCACTTGTACTTGTGAGCCGTTTGACACTTCTTTTAAGACCTGATTTTCCATCACATCTAAAATGGCATAAAAAGGATTGTAATTGCTAAGAATCAAGGAGCCAGAAACAATACCAGTGGCCAGTGCCAATAAGACATTTTTACTGTATAACGCTACAGCAATGGTGATTAAAGGAGGGATAATTGAGACAAAACCGTAATCTGTCATAATAATTTAAACCTGTTTGGACGAAAAGGGGTGATAGCAACTCTTGGCTGTCTATCACAAATAATGTCGGAAATAATATAAGCCGTTATGGCCGCAAGAGTTATGCCAAGATGTTGATGTCCAAAAGCATAAACAACACGTTTCGAAAGGGTTGAATGACCAATAACGGGCAAAGAATCTGGCAGTGATGGGCGATGACCCATCCAAATAGACTCTTCATGGGTATCAACTTTGGGCAGCATACGCTTGACTGCAGGTAACAAATTTCGGATTCGCCTATAGTTTGGCGCAGCGTTCAATCCTGCAAACTCCACTTGGCTAGTCATGCGAATTCCGGTGCTCATTGGGCATAAGACAAAGGAGTTTTCTCCATTGACGACTGGCCGATTGAGCAAGCTTCCAACAGTTTCAGAAAACATCATGTGGTAGCCTCGTTCGCTATCCAAAGGAACCGAGTCACCCAACTGTTTGGTCAGAGTTTTTGACCAGGCACCTGTTGCAACAATCACTTGTTCAGCTTGCAATGTGGCATTGATAGCGGTTAGTTGCACATGCTTTTCGGTTACGCTAATTTTATCAACTGCAAAGGGTTGAAAACTTCCCCCGCGACTGATAAATAAATCCACCATGCCCGTTACCAAGCCATGTGGATTGTTGATACTCAAACTGTCTTTTTGAAAAATGCCATGCTTAAAAATGGGAGCTAAGTTAGGCTCCAACTGACGAATATGGTCGGCATTTAACCGTTCATATTTACTGCCCAATTGATCCATTAGCAAGAGTGCATTTTTCATTCCTGCAAAACCCGTATCTGTTTCATAAACTTTAAGCCAGCCAGTTTCCATTAAATATTTTGATAAGTTAGTGTTATCGGTGAGTTGTTTCCAGCTAGCCACAGCATTTTGGCTCAAAGCATATAGTTGTGTGGCATTATTTGTCACATTTGATAATCGGCTTTGCCAAACAAAACGCAACAACCAAGGTAAGATTTTGATAAAATATGCGGGCCTAATGGACAGTGGCGATAAAGGATTAAATAACATTTTTATCGCGTCAAAAAAAATACCAGGCATCGCAGTAGGGATACATGAGCCATTAACAATGCCACCAGCATTGCCAAAGGAAGCACCAGAGCATGGTTCTTTTTTGTCAATCAATGTAACCTGATGACCTTCTTGTTGTAAAGTCAAGGCGGTACTCGCGCCGATGACTCCCGCTCCAATGATAATGATTTTTTTAACCATGATAAAAGTCTATCACATGTTTCCACCGTTCATAACTAAAGAGACACCTTGTTAGATTAATTTATTAGAATTTTTATGCGTTGAGCTGAATTTTTGCTGAGTAAAATTTATAATATCTCTTATTTGTTTAGGGTTATACAGATGAAAACTACTTCTTACTGGTAGGAAGCTGCACCCAGAGAGGCAGCTAGCGTCGAAGCAAGCAAACTTGAGTTACCAAAATCCACTGACGTGGTGGTGGTTGGTGCGGGTTTTACTGGATTGTGTACAGCGCTTTGTTTGGCAAAAGCAGGAGTCAGTGTGGTGCTTTTAGAAGCAGGCATAATTGGTTGTGGAGCCAGCACCCTTAATGGTGGAATGATAGGGCCAAGTTTCCATAAACTCGGCATTGCTGGGTTAAAATCAAAGTATGGCGAAACTGTGGCGAATAATATTTTGCGAGAAAGCCTGGGTTTTGTTGATTATCTAGAAGACTTTTTATCTGTTCAGGGCATTGAAGCAGACTTTGTTCGCAATGGACGTTTTCGGGGTGCACTTAAACCCAGTCATTACCAATACATGGCAAGAGAATTGGAGGTTTTACAAAAAGCGACAGGCTTAAAAGCAGAAATGATTACAAAATCACAACAGCATTTAGAAACAGGTTCCAATTTATTTCATGGTGGCGTGATATACCACCGTGATGCAGGATTGCACCCAGCAAAATATCACGATGGATTGGTGGAAAAAGTAAAGAAAGCTGGGGTCAAAATTTTCGCCAATACGGCATTAATAGGCTTGAAAAAAATTCATTCAGGCTATCAATTGGCAACCAAATCAGGGCTTGTCAAAGTCCAACAAGTCGCTATTTGTACTAATGGTTATACCAGTGCAGCCACACCCTATTTGCGACGCAGAATTATTCCTATGCGCAGTGCAATGATTGCCACAGAATCTTTGGGCCAAACAATGATGCAAATACTCATGCCCAATAAAAGAGTCTATAGTGACAGCCGTAGGATTATCGCCTATTATCGGCCATCACCTGATGGTAAGAGGATATTATTTGGCAGCCGTGCAACCGGATTAAAAGACAAGCCTTTGGTCAATGCCATGATGTTGAAAAAATTTATGGTAGCTATCTTTCCGCAACTTTGTGAAGTTGAAATCAGTCATGTATGGTCTGGATTAGTTGCATACACTTTTGATCATGCTCCACATATTGGTCAATATGGAGGAGGTGAAAAACAAGGTGTTTTTTATGCCATGGGTTATTGTGGTTCGGGTGTGGCCAGAGCAAGTTACTTTGGTCATAAATTGGGCCTAAAAATGCTAGGGTCTGAAGAATGTAATACCGCTTTTGATGACCTAGTATTTACAACAAAGCCATTCTATGATGGTCGGCCCTGGTTTATGTCAACGGTGTTAAGTTGGCACCGTTTATTAGATAAGTTTAATCTTTAACCTTCCACTATCGGGATTTGGGTATTACTACAGTGGCCCTAAAAATTCAAAACTATCTTTAAATATAGCGTTGTCGTTAATAAACTCATCAGCCCCAAGGTCATAAAAATACAGGCTGTTATTATTGATTACGTCTGGTTTATCTATTCCCCTTGATTGGAAATCAATGTCAGGTTCATTTATAGAAATTGTTGGTGGAACAAAAGAATAATCGATTGCTGGTGAGTTGGGTTGCAAATGATAGTTTCTATTTGCACTATCAACAAATAAAGGATCATTGATTGTGATTAAAGGGCCATCAATTAAGTTTTCCGCCTGATTCACAAGTTCATTGTTAAGTGACAATGAATTTATCTCATTGGCAATTATGTGACTTATGTTGACTTGATAGTTGCTAACAATGTCATGAGTCAGAACAAGTTGATTGGGGTTGTGAAAAATACTGGCATGGATTTGCAGATCTGGATTGCCATCGAAATCACCCGTAATTTTAAGAATAGATTCATTAACAACATTGTCCGCAAAAGTACTGTGAACTATCTCGATATTAATTGGACCTATGCCATGGATAACAGAATCAAGCTGAAGATTATTGTTGTGATTGAAAACACTGCCCTCAAATCGTGTGGTTTTATTGTTATTGGTCGTATCACTTGTGAAGATAGTTGATGCACCTGTATTACTCTCAAAAAAAGTAGATGAAATATCAGCATCGCTACTAAAACTAAAAAGTGCAGAGCCATTGGTAGTTATATTCCCTACAAAATAGTTACAATGTCGACTGTCCCAACAGTTTTTATGTATTTGATTTATTTCTAGATGTGCACCATTAACAAAAATACCACCGCCATTATTTGAGCTTATATTTCCTGAAATTAAAGCGGCATACATAAATATTGAGCTGCCTAAATCTGCATATATCCCACCGCCTGAATTTTCAACTAACCCACCTAATCCAGAAGAGGCAATATTTGCAGTGACATTGACTGGATTAATATCATCGCCAACACAATTGCCTAAGTGGCATAGTTCCTGACCACCTAAAATTACAACTGCATTGTTAGTAGCATAAATACCTCCGCCATCGCCAGATGCATTGTTAGATACAATACCAATAGTTTGATCATCAGTAGATCCAGAATACATGTAAAAAACACAGGCATCTAAATAAATGCCGCCTCCATTGCCTTTTGGCTGAACTGTATTGCCCTGACCATTGGCATTATTTGAGGTAATGCCACTGTTGTTTATAAGTGTCACTGAAGATAAATTGCTGGAACAGTAGATTCCACCTGCTATTTGTGCTGTATTGTTATCCACCCTTGAATTTTCAAGTACCATATCCGTTTGACCAGTAATAATAGCAATGCCAGCGCCACTCAAGGCTGTATTGTTATTAATGTCTATATTTTTCAATGACAGCATCGACCCAGCACTATCAACAATTAACCCACCGCCTGAGCCATTGGTATTACCATTCGTGAGTTGCAGATTTTTTAAAGTAATTTCTCTTCTTTGGTTTGTATTTCCAATCCGTATGACTGACCCAATACCACCACCATCAATAATCGATTGATTATTACCAGGACCACCAATGGCATTGGGTAAACCCATATCGGAACAATTAAGATAGCCACCAGTTATTATTACGTCTCTGTCCTCTATAATTAAGTTTTCATTATAGGTTTTGTTGCGGGCTACTCTAATTTCAGAAGCACCAAAGATTACAAGGACATTTAAGGCTGTTTGTATAGAGCTAAATCCGCACTGGCTATCAGCACCAACAGATATATAACCTCCTGATCCTTTGGATGGTGAAAGTTTATTTGTCGAATGGACTAAAGCAATATTTTCATTTATCATTTGCTGAATTTCAGGTTTAATCAGGTTTTCAGCCTGAGAAAATCCCGCTATCGTCACAAGAATTAAAAGTATGTCTGTTTTCATCATTAGATTCCTTTGTTATGTTTTTTCAAAAACTAGCTATTATTTATTTTAGAATAAAGCCAGCCATGTTAGTTCTGACGTGATTCAATTTTCAAAATTATTTTCAAAAATTAAATCATTAATGTCTGTTAAAATATAGAGAGCCAGAATTGTTTCCACGTTCATCATCTCCATCTCCTCCAATCAAAACACGGTTACCAGATAAACTGACTGATTGGCCAAAAAAGTCACTAAAATTTCCATCAGGTGCAATTATATTTTGTGTTAGATTCCAATTGTTCCCATCAAAATCATAAATATAGGCTGACCCAGAATCAGTGATATTGACATCATTTCTAAATGATCCAATCAATGCCCTGTCACCAGATAAACTCACTGAATTACCAAACCTATCGCCAAAATCATGATCTGGAGCAATTAATTTTTTTGTTTGAATCCAATTGCTACCATCAAAATCAAAGACATAGGCTGATCCAGAATTTGCATTGACACCAGTTGCTCCAATCAACGCTCGGTTTACTGATAAACTCACGCGAACACCAAACTGGTCACCCTGCTGACCACCACCTAGTGGTATTAATTTTTTTGTATAGTTCCAATTGTTCCCATCAAAGTCAAAAATATAAGCTGAACCAGAAGTGTTTCCGTTATTGTCTCGTGCACCAATCAATGCTCGATTACCAATTAAACTCACGGAAATTCCAAATTCATCAAATTCATCAGCATCGAATGCTGTGATTTTTTGTGTTTGGCTCCAAGTATTTCCATCGAAATCAAAGATATAAGCTGAGCCAGAAAAAAAACCATATTGATCATCATCTCGTGCTCCTATCAAGGCTCGATTTCCCGATAAACTCACAGAATGTCCAAATAAATCAAATTCATCAGCATCTAAAGCTGTGATTTTTTGTGATTGACTCCATGAGATTCCATCAAAATCAAAAATATAAGCCGAACCAGATAATGTGCCATTGTCATCGACAGTTTGTGCCCCAATTAATGCTCTGTTACCAAATATGCTTACTGAGTTACCAAATCTATCGTCAACTTCTGGATCGGATGCGGTTAATTTTTGAGTTAAAATCCAACCATTACCAATAAAATTAAAAATGTAAGCTGATCCAAAATTATCGCCATCGGAGTCGTCATTAGGAGCCCCAATCAAAGCATTGTTGCTAGATATGCTCACAGAAAAACCAAACCTTTTATCTCCCCCATTTCCAGCTACTGCAAGCATTTTTTGAGATTGGTTCCAACTATCACTATTATTTTTATCAAAAACATAAACAGATCCAGAGTTATCACCATTGGAGTCATCAAAGTGAGCACCAATCACAAATCTATCATTTGTTAAGCTCGCTGCAAAACCAAATTGATCTTGTGGGCTAGCATCACTTGCGGTGAGTTTTTGACTTTGAATCCAACTATTACCATTGAAGTCAAATACATGGCAGCACCTTTATTTGTATCAGTAACTGCGGTAATTAATACTCGATTACCAATTAAATTCACCGAATTGCCAAATTTAGCGTTGGCTTGAGCATCTGTTGCATGGAGTTTTTGTGTTTGAGTCCATGTATTATTGTTAAGATCAAACACATAAGCCGCACCAGTATTGTCACCATTTGAGTTTTCACCGCTTGCACCAATAAATGCCCTATTGTTTGATAAACTCACTGAAGTACCAAACTTATGTTGAAATCCTGCATTACTAGCAGTCAATATTTGGGTTTCGGGCCAATTAGATCCATTGAAATCAAAAACATAGGCTGAACCTGAGCCATTACCCGAATCATCATTCTCACTGCTACCAATGAGTGCTTGGCTCCCAAACAAACTAACTGATACGCCAAAATTATCAAATTCCGCACCATCTGAGGGCAGAAGCCTTGCTGTTTGATTCCATAAATTATTGCTAAATTCAAAGATATAAGCAGCACCCGTAGTAATATTGATATCACCGCCTGCTTTATCAGACCCAATCAATGCCCGATTTCCTGATAAACTCACCGATCCTCCAAATTTATAACCAGGGGCAGCATCATTAGCTGTGAGTTTTTGGGTAAATTGCCAACTAACGCCATTATAGTCATAGACAAATACCACTCCTGCATTAAAGCTTACGTCATCATCATTTCTTGCTCCGACTAACAATCGCGTACCCGACAAGCTAACAGAGGTCCCGAATTGGTCATTATTAATGCCATCAAAAGGAATAAGTATTTGCGATTCAGACCAAGTCGTTTCATCGAAATCAAACACATAAACAGCACCATGAACAATGGTATTAAGGCTAAAATTAGGCGCACCCACAACCATGCGATTGCCATCAACCGATAAACTGGCCCCGAAATTGTGGTCTTCGCCACCTCCAGCGGAGGGCAAGAGTTTGACTTCTTGCACGGCTGTTTTTAGACTTGACCATTTTTTATTATCTATATTATCTGGCCTTTTTAGCGCAATATCATCTTTTGCTAGGGCTTGAAAGGCCAATATAATTGTAATAAATAATATATAATTTTTCATAATGTTCTCCTATGTCTAAATATCAATTCTCAAAACCATTTTCAAAAATAACTTTTTCAATATCTTTAAAGGAATAAGCCTTACCAGCTCTTAAACCACGCTCATTATTTCCAATTGCTCCGATTAAGATGTTGTTACTAGAGATATCCACTGATGAACCAAATGCATTATATTGTTGTGGTATATCAGATGTTGTTATTCTCTTATTAAGAACCCAAATTCCATCAATAAACTCGAACAATAATACTGATCCAACATTAATGAGCCCATCGATATCCTCTCCAGCTACACTAATTAAAGCCATGTTTTCTGTGATACTTACTGAAAAACCTAAAAATTCATGATTGTTTCCAATAAAACTATTTGTTTGATTCCAATCGCTTTTGTCATATTCAAAGATATAAGCTGCACCTGAATTAGATTCACCAGGAACAGTTCTAGAAGGAGCGCCTGTTAAAATATGTTTATTTGATAAGCTTACGGAAAAACCCATATAATCATTTGTTTCCGGTTCATTAACAGTTAGTTTCTGAGACTGACTCCAGTTAATTCCATCAAAATCAAAAATATAAACTGCACCAGCATTAGATATTGTTTCAACAAGGGACCCCAAATCATCATAAATTTTATGGTCATAACCTAATGAGCCAACAATCAACCTATTTTCAAATAAGCTTACAGAAACTCCAAAATAATCATCAACTTGTGGTATGTCAGCTACTAATTCTTGAGATTGCAACCAATTTTGTCCATCATAATTAAAAATATAGGCAGAGCCAATCTCCCCACTGGTGTTATGACCAATATCATTTATATTAACAAACTGCCTAACAGCACCAATGAGAGCAAGATTTTCAGATAAACTAACAGAGTATCCAAAATAACTGTTTTGCCCAACTAATTCACCTGCTAGTTTTTTCGACTGGATCCAATGATTTCCATTAAAATCGAATATATAAGCCGCTCCAGTATTATTATCAACATTACTTGCGCCAATCAAAGCTCGATCACCTGATAAGCTCACCGAGATTCCAAATTGATCGAAAGCCACGCCATCAAGGGCAGTTATTTTTGTGGTTTGAATCCAATTATCTCCATCAAAATCAAAGATATAAGCAGCACCAGACTCAGTTCCATTCTCATCATCAAAATATGCTCCAATTAAAGCCCGATTATTTGAAAGACTAACAGAATTGCCAAAAAATTGTCTTGTTGCAAAAGTACCTCCTTCAGCAATTAATTTTTGACTTTGAGTCCAGTTGCTGCCATTTTTATCAAACACATAAACAGATCCAGAATTATTACCATTGGAGTCATCAAAATGAGCGCCAATTAAAGCCCTATTTTCTGATAAACTCACAGAAAACCCAAACGAGTCACCAATACCCGTATCTGACGCAGTGATTTTTTGGGCTTGAATCCAGTTATTTCCATTAAAATCAAAGATATATGCAGAACCGGAATTGTCACCATTATCATCGTCAAAATAGGCTCCAATCAAAGCCCTATTGCCCGATAAACTCACGGAAACTCCAAAGTGATCAGAAGCATCGGCATCGGATGCGGTAATTTTTTGGGTTTGATTCCAGTTGTTTCCGTCAAAATCAAAAATATAAGCCGCACCAGAATTAGAATTGCTTTCATCATCTCCTTCTGAGCCAATTAATGCACGGGTTCCTGATAAACTAACAGATACTCCAAATTGGTCAAAAACTTCGCCATTGGGAGCGATTAATTTTTTAGTTTGGCTCCAATTATTTCCATCAAATTCAAAAATATAAGCAGAGCCAGAATTTGTTGCATTGTCATCATCTGCAAATGCGCCAATCAAAGCCCTGTTGCCTGATAAGCTAACGGAAACCCCAAAAAAATCAGAGGCACTTGCATCTGTTGCAATCAATTTTTGTGTTTGGTTCCAGTTGTTTCCATCAAAGTCAAAAACATAGGCAGCCCCTGTGATATTATTAAAATTATCTTTTGATTTATCAGAACCAATCAATGCCCGATTTCCTGAAAAACTCAATGATGTACCAAAATTGTAGCCAGAACCAGCATCATCTGCGGTGAGTTTTTGAGTCAATACCCAACTCACTCCGTCAAAATCATAGACAAATACCACTCCTGCATTAAAGCTTACGTCATCATCATTCCGTGCTCCGACTAACAATCGCGTACCCGACAAGCTAACAGAGGTCCCGAATTGGTCATCATTAATGCCATCAAAAGGAATAAGTATTTGCGATTCAGACCAAGTCGTTCCATCGAAATCAAACACATACACAGCACCATGAACAATGGTATTAAGGCTAAAATTAGGCGCGCCAACAACCATGCGATCACCATCAACTGAAACACTGTTGCCAAAATTGTGATTAACCCCACCACCTGCTGAAGGCAAAAGTTTAGCTTCTTGCACAGCTGATCTTAAGCTTGACCATTGTTTATCACCCATGTCAGCGGGTTTGTTTTGATAAAAATCATTTTGTAAGGTATTGGCATTAATCACTAGTGAAAATGTCATTAATACTAAAACCAATGTTAATGCATTAAATTTGTTCATTTTTTTCTCCATTATTTAATACCCATACTAGTATCCACCATCTTTTCAAACATGAAGATTGTGTATTGATAGCATGAAGATTAACTGTTTATTGCTTTTTATAAACATCTTTAAACATCAACATATCACTTACTCTTGATGATGCCCCATAATAAAACCCTGTTTCTTTAACAAAGTTTTTCGGGTTATTAAAGGTGCCAAAAATAATATCAAACAAAGGTAAATCTGAATAGTTAAAGGCATGTACATCTTTTTGATGGTGGATGCTGTGGCTTTCTGGTCTTTGGACAAAATAACCTAACCATTGTGGGGTTTTAATATTGGTGTGTTGGAAGATGGCTAAAAAATTGGTGATAAATAAAAATAAGGTGATGGTTTGTGGAGGTAAGCCAACAATCAACGCCAAACTTAGGCTGCCAACCATGGTAAATCCAATCATATCTAAGGGACTAAAATAATAAGCACCATAAGCATCAACTCTTTCGGCACTGTGGTGCATTTGGTGAAACCCTAGCCATAACCATCTAACATTATGTATAGTGCGATGCCAAATATAAATCAACAACTCAAATACAAACACACCAACGACTAAACTGCTAAAAGTATTCAAATGGCCTAAATCTGCTAATTGGTAAGTCACTAGATATTTATCCCAAATCATGGGTAAATAAGTGGCTAGGTAAAAATACAGAATAAAACTCAGTAATGCCCTAAACTTCCAACCTCTAATCTTGGGTAATTCGCGCGCTGGGAAAAATGTTTCCAAGCCGATTAAACCAAGATAGATGGCGATAATTCCTAATGAAATAGGATCGATTAAGATTTCTAAAGGTGTTGGCATTTTGCATATTCCTAAGTATTAATATCAGCACCTATTTTATTTAGCGCAGCAAAGCAAACATGAAGATAAGGTATTAATAGTGTGAAGATTGGATTATTGCGTCCTTTATTGTAGGGTGGGTTCCACCCACCTGTAGGGATTGGTTTAAAGAAAAAAATATTTTTTTGAGAATTTGAACTAAAAACACGTTTTAACAGCAAAAATCAAGTAAACTGTATGGAACAAAACAGTTTGCAAATTGGGGTAATTTGTTAAATTCATGATTTATAAATTTAATAACATTGAAGTAGACACAGAAAAATTTAGCCTTTTGACTAATGGCGAAGAAACACCTGTAGAGCCACAAGTGTTTAATATTATTGTTTATTTGATTAAAAACAAAGATAAAATAGTTTCCAGAGATGAGCTGCTAGATAATATTTGGAAAGGCAAAATAGTCTCCGATACTTCTATTACCAATCACATCAAGTCGGCCCGAAAAGTTTTGGGTGATGATGGGGTAAAACAACAGGTCATCAAAACAATTCATTCTAGGGGTTACCAGTTCATTGCAAAAGTAATCGATTCTCCTGATAAAACTAAAAGCACGTTTGCACCAAGAAGATTTAAGTCAAATATTATAGTTCTATCTATAGTTTTGATGTTATTATTTGTAGCCACAAAATACTATCAAAAAAACGAACTAATCAAGTCAGCACAAAGAATTGCAGATTATCAAGAAATATCTTATGCCACATTTGTCGCGCAGGCCAAAAGAAGGAATGAGCTGGTGGAGATGATAGAAGCAAGAATTGGTGAAAAGCGTGAGATGCAGTTTGAGAAATATTTTTCTTATTATTTTAAAAAATTAAATGAGCAAGAAAAATTTGTTTTTGATCAGATTAGAGGCATGACTGATATTGGTTTATATCAAAACAATTTAAAGATTGTAACCGAACTGAATAATCATCCAAAGCTATTCTCTCTAATATCGGGCACAAAAGAGTTACAGCAACATTTAACTTTTTGGTTAAATAAATACCACAGTGTGTTTCAAAAAAGAAAGGATATGTGTTTGTTGTATGTTGGTGTAGAAGATGAAGTACCCTATCCAACAAAAGTGAATCAAAATATAAAGGATTGGTTGCAAAGCCATTCTGACCAAACAAAGATAGAAAAAAATCAAAAAATTCGATCTGAAAATACTATTCCAGAAATAAAAAATGTTAATGATGATAAAGGCACTCAACTTAGCTCTCTAAGTTCCCTAGCTGTACTACCGTTGATTAACCTAAACCCAGATAAGAAAACTGACTTTTTAGGCTTTGCTTTAGCTGATCAAATTATTGGAAAATTGCTTTACAATAGAAATGTCCAGGTTAAACCTTCAGCATTTATTCAAAAATTTAGTCAAAGTAACCTGGCTCCAACAAACATAGGCAAACAACTCAATGTTCACTATATTTTAAGTGGTAATTATCTCATACAAGACAACTTGGTTAGATTGAATTTTGAATTGGTTAATATCCAGACAAAAGAGCTAATCTGGAGAGAAGCACAAGAATTGCAATACCATGATGTCTTCCAAATACAAGACAGCATAGCCAATATACTGGCACAAAAACTTGACCTTGGATTATCATCTAATGAATATTATATAAATAGAAAGCAAAAACCAATTGATGCAAAAGCCTATGATTATTATTTGCGCAGTATTGCATATCCTCATGCCCAAGAGGGTAACAAACTAGCACTTAAATTGTTAGATAAAGCCTTTATTATTGAACCTGATTCTGCCCTAATATATACTCAGTTGGCAGCAAGATATAGACTGGGTTTTGCTGATACTGCTAACACAGTAAAAGCAAAAGAGTATTTGCTTAAAGCCTTAGAGATTAATCCTCAATATTTTATCGCCTTAAGAAATTTATCAAGAATTTATTATGATACAGGCGATTTCTTAGAGTCCTATAACTTGGTCAAAAGAATGTTGATTATCAACCCACAGCACAGTGCTGGTTATTTTACATTAGGCAAAATATATCGAAAATCAGGAATGATTAATGAGTCAATAAAAACGTTTAAAAAAGCCCTGTCTTTGCAAGATAACACCGATACCCGTAATCAAGTTGGTGCGAGTTTATTCAGTAACTCACAATACCAAGAAGCAAGAGAATACTTTGATCCAGAAACTCAAAATGCGCCATCCTTGGCTTGGCAAGGCAGTATTGCCATTAGGCTCGGAGAGAAGAAAAAAGCATATAATTTCTTCCACAAGATATCAGTCTTGTATCCTGATAATTATTGGGGAAAAGATGCTATTATATTTATGGCTATTATAAATGGTAATAAAACAACTGGATTAGCTGAATTGAAACTGCAAGAAAAGCATTTTGTAAATGTTTCCGAACCCATTTATTTTCTAGCCAGTCAATATGCAGCATTTGGAGATAAAGACAACGCCTTAAGACTGTATGAAAAAGCAGTAAAAGAGGGTTATTACAACTTATCTATGATGCGCTCGGATTCTTTTTTCGATTTTCTTCGAGAGGATAAAAAATACATTGAAATATTTAATTACGCCAAACAAAAACATTTGGCATTCAAACAAGCCATTGAAAATGATTTATAAATTCAACAGCATTGAAATTGATACAAAAAATTATCGGCTTTTGGATAATGGTAAAGAAATGGCCGTTGAGCCACAGGTGTTTAATTTAATTGTATTTTTAATAGAAAATAAACAAAATGTGGTTAGTCGTGATGAAATATTGGATAAACTTTGGCAAGGGCGCGTAGTTTCTGATACTTCAATCAACAACCACATTAAATCAGCACGCAAAGTCTTGGGTGATGATGGTATCAAGCAAGCCGTGATCAAAACCATTCATTCTCGAGGTTATCAGTTTATTGCAGAAATAAAGCCCGAAGCTGTTGTTTTAGAATCCAGTAATAAACAAAAAACAGCAAAAAAACCTTTGGTTTTCATGCTTGTTTTGGTTGCTATCGTGGCATTATATTGGTTGAATTGGAACAATAAAGCCGATACAAAACCTATACTCAAGCTGGTTGATACCCAACATGTCAGTGCGCTTGAGGTAATTGCGGTCTTGCCTTTTGCCAACACTAGGCCAGATGATGATACAGATTTTTTAGGTTTTGCCTTGGCCAATCAGATTATTGGTGATTTAACCAACTTAGATAAGTTTACTATTCGCCCAGCTGGTTCAATCAGAAAATATGTCGACCAAATAATTGATCCATTGCTAGTGGGGAAAGAACTCCAAGCGCATTATGTGCTAAATGGAAATTATTTAAAAGAAGACAATGTGATTCGCTTGAATGTTGAACTCATTGAAGTATCCAATAATAAATTGGTTTGGCGTGAATCTATGCAAGTGGATTATTTCAATACTTTTGCCTTACAAGATAGGGTTGCACAGAAAGTAGCCAAGGGTTTAAATGTTGGTTTCAGGCAAAATTTTATAACTGATAAATTCAAAGACATTCCAAATAATGCTTTGGCGTATGAATACTATTTACGCGGTATTTCTTATCCGTTTTCAAATGAGGGTCATCAATTTGCTGTTGAGATGTTGCAAAAGTCAATCCAATTAGATGCCAATTATGCACCCGCATATGCACACCTTGGAAACCACAGAAGGTTATTGGAACAACACGGGAGAATTGTACCCCAGGGAATGCAAAATGCTGAGTGGTATTATAAAAAAGCCTTGGAATTAAACCCTCAATTATTCGAAGCACTCAATAACTTGTCAGGATATTACACTGAAACCAACCGAATAGAAGAAGCTGTAATAATAGTCAAAAAAATGCTTGAAATTAACCCAAACAATGCCCAATCACAATTTTCACTGGGCTATATCTATCGTTATGCGGGTATGCTTGACCAATCCATACAAGCAATGGAGAAGGCTCTTAAAATAAGTCCAAACAACAGTCGATTTAGATCAATAGTTGCTACCTATGTTAGTGCTGGAAAATATAAACAAGCATTGACAAAAATCTATTTAGATGAAGGAGACTATGGTATTGGCTATAGTGGGATTATTGCTTTTAACCAAGAAAACAATGAGTTGGCAATACAACAATTTAATAAAGTTTTGACCATTGATGCAGATGGTATTTGGGGGTTGATTTCTCAAGTTTATCTTGCGGTTATTTATGATGATAAACCTGCAGGATTAGCCGCTTTAACTAAAATGGTCGATACCAATATTGTCGATGCGGAAAATTATTATTATTTCTCTGATTTTTATGCGCTCTTAGGTGAAGAACAATCCAGTCTTAATATGTTAGAAAAAGCAGTCAATACGGGATATTTTAACTATCCACATATTTCTAAAAACCAGTCATTCAATATTATTCAAGATAGCCCACAATATATTGCCATCCTAGAGAAAGCGAAAAGACGGCACAATGCTTTTAGAGAACAGTTCTTTTAATAACAGATAATCTACACATAATCATTACATAATCTTCATGTCCTAGTTTTACCTCTAGGCTACACTGTGCTTACTTAAAACACAAACAGGAATGAAAATGAGTATTAACGAAGATAAATTAAATGAATTACTGGGACAAGTAGTGGTAGAAATGGGCGCAGCGGCCAATGGGCCATTAATTACAATTGGAGACAAACTGGGATTATACAAAACTCTAGGTGAGTCAGAAGCTTTAACAGCCAACGAATTGGCAACAATAACAGGCACAGCCCTAAGGTATGTACAAGAGTGGTTGGCAGCACAAGCTGCTTCTGGCTATGTCGAGTACGATGCAAAAAACCATCAATTTTATATGACACCAGAACAAGTCGCTGTATTTGGCGATAACAAAAGCCCGGTATTTATGACTGGTGCTTTTTATGCCATTACATCGTTGTATCACGATGAACCAAAGCTGATGCAAGCCTTTAAAACGGGTGAAGGCATTTCTTGGGGTGATCATCATAGCTGTTTATTTTGTGGAACAGAAAAATTCTTTAGCCCCTCTTATGAAGGCAATCTGATTTCCAGTTGGATTCCTGCGCTAGATGGTGTAACTGAAAAATTAAAACAAGGCGCTAAAGTGGCTGATATTGGTTGTGGGCATGCAGCTTCGACCATTGTTATGGCTAAAGCATTTCCGAATTCACACTTTATAGGCATTGATTTCCACCCAGATTCAATCACACAAGCTATTGTTCGCGCAAAAGAATCCGGTGTTGAGAATATTGAATTCAAAGTGGCAACGGCCAAAGATTATAGTGATAAGGACTTTGATTTCATTGCTTTTTTTGATTGTTTACACGATATGGGTGACCCAGTTGGAGCTTGCGCTCATGCAAAACAAGCTTTGAAGTCTGATGGATCTATGATGATAGTTGAGCCCTTTGCCAATGATTCCATTGCAGAAAACCTCAATCCAGTGGGTCGGGCATTTTATGCTTTTTCTACACAATTGTGTATCCCATGTTCATTAAATCAAGAAGTTGGGTTGTCATTGGGCGCTCAAGCTGGATTGGCTCGATTAACCGAAACCATTAAAGCTGGTGGATTTAGCTACTGTGAAAAAGCCACAGAAACGCCATTTAATTTGATTTTAGAAGTGAAGGCATAATTTTTTGGATTGATGTTTAAAAATACATCTCTTTAAAATCAAGGTGTTTGGTCTGAGCGAGTTTGAGAAGTTCTTTAAACTCGCTTTCATTTTTTATACCGTCAAAATATTCATTAGATACCATGAATGGGTAATTAAAGAAGCCACCTTCAATGGCTTCTTTTAAGTATTTAAGGCAATTTATATTGTCACCAAGTAATCCGTAATAAGACGACAGGTAATACAAAGTTTCGCCATCATTCTGTGCTGAATTGGCTAATTTTTTAACAGCGATGAGTCCAGTTTTTGTATCTCCATTGATATAAGATTTAAAGACTGTTGCAACGTTTGCCCATAATCCATTCTTATCCAGTTTGATTGTTTGATCAAAGTATTCTAAAGCTTTTTCATTGTTCCCTATTCTGCGGTTTAGCAATCCTTTCCATCCCAAAGTAAAGGGGTTTGTGTCATAAAGCTCGGTCATTTTTAATGCTTTATGGAAATTTTTGTTTCCAGAATAAGTGCCAATCAAAGAGCGGTATTTTGGATTGTGAGGATCTAATTTAACGGCTTTTTCCATTTCATCAATAGCAGCATCAACCATACCTGTATAACGGTAAATATACCCCAATGTAAAGTGTGTATTGGCGTGTAGTGGGTTTATTTCTAACATTTTTTTTGCCAGTTTAATGGCTTTGTCTATTTGATTTGTTTCTGTGTAAAACATCGCAAGATAAGATGTGGCGCTTAAGAGATCGGGGTTAATTTGTAAGGCTTTAAGATAATAGTCTTCAGCTTTTTGAAATGGCAGATTTTGAAATAAATTGGTTTTTAAACTAAATTGTCTGTATCGTCGAATTCTATCACCAAGCTGCACAAAAGTCGGTGCGTATTGAGAGTCCAGTTCTTGAGATTTATTAAGCATTTGGATGGCCAAATTATTCCCTTCTGTTGTGTATGGATAGGCTAGGCTGCGAAGAAAATATTCGTACGCCAATGGACTGTCAGGAATGTCTTTTTTTATGCGTTGAATTTCTGATGTTGAAAATTCAACTTTGAGTTTGTCGATGACTCTTTGGGCAACTATGTCTTGTAATTCAAATGCGCTTTGATCCTGAAGCTCTATCTGTTTACTGCGCCAAATAAGTTCATTTGTACCGACTTCAATAAGCTCCATGTTCACACGAGTTTGGCGATCAATCTTCAAGTAGTTTCCAGTTAAAATAAAATCTACTCCCAATTCTTTGCCAACACTAATTGGATCCATGTTTGAATTAATATATTTTCTTACTTGAGCAGAGGATCTAACTGTAATATTTTGTAGATACGTTAAATCACCAATTATTTGGTCAGCCACAGCAAAGCTGAAATAATCACTTTGTGGGTCAGGTTTGGTATTGGTGAAAGGCAATATGGCAATTTTTGGTGTTTGGTTTTTGCCTAGATTAAAATAATGGAATGCCAATAAAGAACTTAAGATTACAAGAACAATCAATGCAAAATATTTGTACTTAATCTTGGTTTCAATGATTAGTTTGTCATTGTCGATAGAGGTTTCTTTTAAGTCGGCAATGAATTGATAACCTCTACCATGAATGGTTTTGATGACTTGTTGAGACTGACCATCATCTCCCAATACTCTTCTGGCAGTTTTTATGTGATTGCTTAAAGTAGAGTCAGAAACATTTCTGCCTTTCCATAGATTCTCAAACAATTCATCACGGGTGACCAGTTTGTTTTTGTTACCGATTAAGTAAACAATCAAGTCAAAGACAAGGGGTTCAACTTCAATGTTCGTTCCTTGTTTGGTTAATGTGAATTTTTCACAATCAATTTCAAAATTGTTAAATGAATAAATCATCAATGTTTAAGCAAGTATATTTCCTTGATAGACAAATTATTTTAACGCGGTTTAATGGGTAATTATATAAAAATTAGACAATCGTTATGAAATCATCATGTTTTAACGCAAAAATTTAATTATTATCCAAAACATATCTTTCATGATTAAGATGAGTTGTTGTGGAAGGGGTATAGTGCCCAAATGGGTATTTGATTAGTAAAATATTAATATAGGAGTATGTACCATGTCTTATTTGGAAAGTATTTTAAAAGTTGTTCTGGTTTTTGCGTTGTTATTTTCTGTGCTTTCAAATGCAAATAATTCAACAGACCAATCTATTGCAGGTGTAGTAGACCGATTTTTCGTCGGCTCAGATAACGCCTGTGATTATAGTACCATTCAAGCAGCTATCAATGCAGCAAGCAACAGTCTGAACCCACCAGAGGTTCTGGTGGCTTTTAATAAAATTTACAGAGAAAACTTGTTTATTAGTAGTAACAACA
>CAZLZZ010000009.1:0-26726 GCA_964564165.1 uncultured Alcanivoracaceae bacterium
CGACTTTAGTCGTGCTAAACTCAATAATAATACAGGGCTAAAGCCCCGATTCCGATTGTTTTATATTTTTAACGGGCTCAAAAGTATGAAGAAAAGGGTACGGTGGCATGTTCATGATTTGATGAAAAATTGATAAACTCGCTTGGCGGAATCAAACCTACGGCTTTTTTCATCTGCGTTATTTGCGTTCATCTGCGGACAATTGCTTTTGTTCTTTCGCTGTGTCGCCGTGCCGCCGTGCGATAATTGTTTTTGATTATAATATAACTCATACTTGTTTATGAGTTTGTAGATGGCCTATTGTTGGGTTTCGTGCTTCAACCACTAAGCTGCTGTGATTCGGTAATAATGCAATTTCCACATAAAACTATGTACTACCGGAACCGCGACTTTAGTCGTGCTAAACTCAATAATAATACAGGGCTAAAGCCCCGATTCCGATTGTTTTATATTTTTAACGGGCTCAAAAGTATGAAGAAAAGGGTACGGTGGCATGTTCATGATTTGATGAAAAATTGATAAACTCGCTTGGCGGAATCAAACCTACGGCTTTTTTCATCTGCGTTATTTGCGTTCATCTGCGGACAATTGCTTTTGTTCTTTCGCTGTGTCGCCGTGCCGCTGTGCGATAATTGTTTTTGATTCATTCTTGTTATGAATTTGTAGATGGCCTATTGTTGGGTTTCGTGCCTCGAAAGGCCAACCTACGGTGATTCGTTCATCTTTATTGGATTTAAAGTGTAAAACTGTCATCAGATGAAGTTTTGACTTACAAATGCAAATAATTCATAGCTTTATAATTGTTCATCATAGATAATCCTTTTTTTAAATTATCAAATTATTATGTTTATTATTCGCAAAATTGTCGGTTCTATCATATTGTTTTTTAGTTGGGTTTTTACTCCTAAAGGTATTGTAAGAGAAGAGGTCGTTCAATCTAAAATTGATATTCAAACTTCTAAACTAAAACTCTATCAGTTTAATGCCTGCCCATTTTGTATAAAAGTACGTCGTTCAATGAAAAGGATGTCTCTGAATATTGAAACCAGAGATGCGATGAATAATGCTGAATTTAGAAATGAACTGGTCAATGAAGGTGGTGCTATTAAAGTACCTTGTTTAAGAATAGAAAACGAAAAAAGTGAATATACTTGGATGTATGAATCATCGGATATTATTAAATATTTGCAATCTCGATTTGGCTGATACAAAGTATTACATTTTTTTGATGGTGTCATGTGATAGAATTAACTAATCATTCAACGAGATACTCCAAATGAAGATTGTTCTAATTCTAATATTTCTGTCATTACAAGGCTTTGCAACTGATGTTCCTTATGTTAATTGGGAAAATCATCCTGTACATGCCTTGGATATTTCGCCCGATAAGACTCGCTTAGCAGTAACCCATACCGCCGATAATCGGGTGCAATTATTTGACATCAGTTTGGGCTATCCTACTAGACTGGGTCATGTTAAAGTTGGAGTTGATCCTGTTTCGGTACGTTTTAAGGATAACAATGAGTTGTGGGTTGTGAATCATATATCTGATTCTATCACGATTGTCGATTTTGAAAATAGACGTGTTATCAATACCTTGCAGACTAATGATGAGCCTTTTGATGTGGTTTTTGCCAACGATAAAGCCTTTGTCAGTTGTTCTTCGGTCAATCAAATTTTGGTCTATCAATTAAATGATGTCAATTTGCCACCATCGGTGATTAATGTGATGGCTGAAGATCCGCGCGCCATGACTGTTAACAATGATGGCTCTAAAGTTTATGTTGCCAGTTTTGAATCGGGCAATAAAACCACTATTTTAGCGGGCGGTCTTGATGAATCTACCGGTACGTTGACTTTTCCCAATAATCCAGTTAATCGAGATGCGTCGCCTTATCAAGGTCAAAATCCACCACCCAATGATGGTGCTGAATTTTTGCCAACTATCAATCCAAATTTACCCACACCACCTAAAGTCTCTCTTATTATTAAACAAAACAGTGACGGCAAATGGTTAGATGACAATGGTCAAGACTGGACACACATGATCAGTGGTGATCAAGCTGAATTATCGGGTAGAATTCCTGGTTGGAAGTTGTTGGATCACGATATTACGGTAATTGACACGGTTACCCATGATGTGTCTTATGTTTCAGGATTGATGAATATAGGCATGGCAATTGGATACAATACTGCCAAGAATCAAATTACTATGATTGGAACAGATGCAATCAATGAAATCAGGTATGAACCGATTTTGAATGGTATTTTTGTGCGAGCAAATATTGGGATTGTCAACAGCAATGATATCAATAACCCCATAGTTAGAGACCTCAATCCACATTTGGACTATTTAACATCCACTGTTGCTCAATCCATTCGCAATCAATCTATAGGAGATCCACGTGGAATTGTGTGGAACGGTAGTGGCAATAGAGGATATGTCTCAGGTATGGGTTCGAACAATATAATAGTGATTGATGAAAATGGTGGGCGAATTGATCGGATTGAAGTAGGTGAAGGAGCAACTGGTATTGCAATAGATGAAAATAATAATCGTTTATATGTTTGGAATCACTTTGAAGCCAGTCTATCTACTGTTGATGTCAATACCAATACAGAAATAAACCGAATCGATGTATTTAATCCATTGCCTATTGCGATTCAAGAAGGCAGAAAGTTTTTGTATGGTACGCATGAGACATCAGGTTTAGGGCAAGCTGCTTGTGGCTCTTGTCATGTAGATGCAAGAATGGATAAATTGGCATGGGATTTAGGCAACCCAGCTGGTGAGATGAAGGAATTTGATCAAAATTGTCAAACTCAAATTTCGGGTGTTTCGGGTATTTCAGACTTTGATTGTACCGATTTCCACCCTATGAAAGGACCGATGATGACCCAAACTTTTCAGGATATTATCGGCAAAGAGCCTTTTCATTGGCGCGGAGATCAAAATGGAATAGAGGAGTTTAATGAAGCGTTTGAAAATCTTAATGGTGATGATACTCTGTTGACCGGTGATGAAATGCAAAAATTCAAAGCGATGCTTGCTACTATTACTTTTCCTCCCAACCCGTTTAGAAATTTAGACAATACCTTGCCAGCAAGCATTGACCTAACCAATCATTACACTTCTGGACGATTTTCTCCAGCAGGTGAGCCATTGGGAGTTGGAAACCCGCAAAATGGCCTAGAATTATTTAACTTAGGCTTATTAGACAATGTTTTTCAATGTGGCAGTTGTCACACTTTGCCAACAGGTATGGCTGTTAACGGTGCTTTAAAGTTGGGTACAATTAACGCCTCAATTGGTGGTGAAGTTATGCCTATGGGCCCCAATAACGCCAATCATTTGGGCATAGTCAGTGTTGATGGTTCCACTCAAAAGGCCATAAAAACCCCACAACTGCGCAATATGTATGACAAAGTCGGCTTTGAAATGTCGCGCAGTGAATCCTTACTGGGGTTTGGTTTCTTACACGATGGGGCCATTGATTCAGTTGCGCGCTTTCTTAGTGCAGGTGCTTTTAGTGTGGGTTCAGACCAAGAAGTGGCTGATTTGGTGGCATTAATGATGGCCTTTTCAGGTTCGGAATTAGACAACGGCAGTATTCCTTTGGGAGCAGTACCCGAAGAATCCCAGGATACCCATGCGGGTGTTGGAAAACAATACACGCTGATTAATGCTACTCAGATGAGTGGTGAAGTGGATGAGTTAATTACCATAGCAGCCACAGGAAAAGTTGACCTTATTGTCAATAGTGACAGCAACAATAGTTACCTTTATGATTTCACAGAAGAAATGTTTATTTCCCAGCGGGATGAAGAAGTTTCTGGTTTGGGGTTGATGTCAATGGCCAGTCAAGAAAAACCATTAACCTACAGTATTGTGCCAAAAGGACTGGGAAAGCGTTTGACATTTGACCGCGATGGCGATGGAATTTATGATTTTCAAGAAATTATTGATGGTTCTGACATAACGGATGCCAACTCAACAGGTGTTAGGGCTATGACCGGACTTTGGTATAATCCACAACGCAGTGGTCATGGTATTGATGTGCAGATTACTGGCGATACACTGTTCGTTATTTGGTATACCTACAATGATAACAATACACCAACATGGTATATTGCGATTGGTGATCTTAGTCAGAATTGGCAAGCTGATTTGTTGTCTGTTACTTGGGACGATGTTACTAAAGTGGCCACAAACACAACGGTTGGCACTGTTAGCTTACAATTTAGCGAAGCCAGAAAAGCCACATTCTCTTGGGATATTAATGGCCGTACAGGTTCTGAGCCCTTTGTCTATTTCGATGTGTCAAATAGATTAACCACTAAGCAATTTACAGGCACTTATTTTGATGCCAATCAATCGGGCTGGGGAATCACTGTTTATACACAAGGAGAAGCACAAGTGGGCGTGATTTATTATTACGATGAAAATGGTTTTCCAAGATGGGCATTGGGCAGTGGTGATAATACCCAGAATTCAACTTTAGAGATGTTGTCATTCCAAGGATTTTGTCCAGATTGTGATTATGTTGCACCGAGTAACGTTTCAATAGGAAGTATGGATTTACAATTTATGATCAATAGAGAGATTCTCTTTTCTGCCGATGTCATGTATCCAGATAATTCAGTTGATTCCTGGAAAATCAACAACTCAACACTGTCAGTCTTGTCAGGTGAGTTTTTTGACCCTGCAATTCAATAAATATGCGTAATTTATTATTTTTATTGTTAATGGTTGGGAATTTGCATGCCAATGATTTTATAAAAGACAGTATAGAAATAGCAGGACAAATTCGCCATTATGTTTATAAATACCCAGACAGCTATCACGCTATAGATAAAATACCCGTTGTTATCGCATTGCATGGTGGTGGTAGTAACTGGAAAAAATTCAACAGAGGAACTACAAAATACTCATTAGAAAAAGCAGCCAATAAGAATAAAGTTCTATTAATTTATCCGCAAGGCATCAACAATCATTGGAATGATGGCCGTGATAAAAATAACCAAACCAATGATGTGGCCTTTATTTCAGCACTCATTGATAAAGCCATTAATCAGTACCATGTTGATACCACAAAGGTATTTGTTACAGGTATGTCAAATGGCGGTTTCATGACTATTAGAATAGCACAAGAGTTATCGCGAAAAGTGACTGCAGTTGCTGCGATTGCTGCACAAATCGGTGTTAATAATCGAGGGTTAAACATTGAAGAATCCGTTTCTTTTCTATTAATAAATGGCACGCAAGATCCGATTGTCCCATATTTTGGTGGAGAAATGAAGCCTTTTAAATTTGCCAAAAGTCGAGGATTTGTCCTGTCGACACAACAAACTATCGGTGTTTTTGTTAATCACAACCAATGTCAATCCAAGCCTAAGATTGCTGTTAAGAATACGCGCAAATTTGATAATACAATAGCCATCATTAAAAAATACAAAGATTGTACAAAGCAAAGTCAGGTTGAATTAATAGAAATTGAGGGTGGTGGCCATACATGGCCTGGAGGAAAACAATACCTGCCCAAAGCCATAATTGGTAATTTATCAAGAGAGATAAATGCCAGCGAATTGATAGTTGATTTCTTTTTAAATGTGAATTAACTCGCAAAAATTGGATTAATGATTGTTTTAAATACTGTAAAATTTCTCCCAGTGATACAATTAGAAATTGATATTGACAAGGATTTGGGGATTCACATATGTCAGATTTATTTACACACAAAAGAACAAAACCCATTAGTATTTTATTGTTGGGAGCAGGGGAATTGGGCAAAGAGGTGGCTATCGAAGCACAAAGATTGGGTTGCCATGTTATTGCAGTAGATCGTTATGCCAATGCACCAGCCATGCATGTGGCTGATAAATCACATGTTATAGATATGCTTGATAATGTGCAATTGCGTAAAATTATAACAAAAGAAAACCCCGATGTTATTGTGCCTGAAATAGAAGCCATAGCCACTGATGAGCTGGTTGCATTAGAGTCTGAAGGATTCAATGTGGTTCCTACAGCAAGGGCAGCCCGCTTAACCATGGACAGAGAAGGAATTCGTAGATTGGCGGCTGAAGAATTAAAAATAACCACCAGCCCTTATGAGTTTGTGGATGATTTTGATGAATTTAAATTGGCCGCAATAAAAATCGGCTTTCCTTGTATAGTTAAACCTGTCATGAGTTCCTCCGGAAAAGGTCAAGTAAAAATAGACTCAGAGCAAGAATTGCAAGCAGCTTGGGATGTATCGCAAGAAGGCGGAAGAACAGGTGCTGGCAGAGTCATTATCGAAGGGTTTGTTAAATTTGACTACGAAATTACTTTATTAACCGTTAGACACATTGATGGCACCTCATTTTGTGAGCCGATTGGTCATAGACAAGTGGATGGCGATTATCAAGAGTCGTGGCAGCCTCAACAAATGACGGATTTGGCATTGGCCAGAGCACGTGATGTGGCTAACAAAATTACCGATGAGCTTGGTGGTTATGGATTATTTGGTGTGGAATTATTTATACGTGGTGATGATGTGATATTTTCAGAAGTGTCACCGCGGCCTCATGATACGGGATTGGTGACTTTGATTTCTCAAGACCTATCAGAATTTGCCTTACATGTGCGTGCTATATTGGGCCTACCTATTGCGCGCATTAATCAAACTTCACCCGCAGCATCTTATGTGATTACTGCCAAAGGTCATGGCAAAAACCCAACATTTGAAGGGTTGCAAGAAGCACTAAGATTGCCCAATACAGATGTCAAACTCTTTGGCAAGCCAAAAGTGGCAGGCAAAAGAAGAGTGGGCGTTTGTTTAGCCAAAGACAACTCAATCAATGCAGCCCGGAGAAAGGCTAAAAAAATGCAAGAAATTATAACAGTAGAGTTACATTAAAGTGTCAGAGAAACCCTATTTACATCAAGCCTATGCCAGTTGCCCAAAACATTTAGAGCTGTTATTAAAAGATGAACTGATTGCACTTGGTGCACAAGATGTGGCTGAGAAACTATCGGGCGTGGTATTTTATGCGAGCGCAAAAGTGCTGATGAAAAGTCTCTTGTGGTCGCGATTGGCCAACCGTATTTTGGTTCTGATTAACCAAATAAAAGTCAATACCTCGGACGAACTGTACGATGCCATTTATAAGACCGATTGGGTTGGACAAGTTAATAAAATACCCAATACTTTGGCGATTAATTTCAAAGGCACAAATAAGGAGCTTCGCAATACTCAATATTCTTCTCAAGTAGTCAAAGATGCCATTTGCGACCGCATTCGTGAAATCAACGATACGCGACCTGATATTGTTAAAAACAATGCTGATTTATCGGTTAGCGTAGTCCTAAAACAAGGGCAAATACTGGTGTATCAAGATATATCGGGCAGAAGTTTGCATCTTCGAGGTTATAGACAGACTTTAACTAAGGCTCCGTTGAAAGAAAATTTAGCAGCTGCTGTATTAATTCGTGCCAATTGGCCGCAATTATCCAAACAGAATTACAATTTAATCGATCCGATGTGTGGTTCGGGCACTTTTCTTACAGAGGGCTATTTAATGGCCTGTGATATTGCTCCGGGTTTAACCAATCCTAAGTATTGTGTGGATACATGGAAATACTTTAATGAAGATACCTGGAATGAATTGTTGTATGAGGCAAAAACCAGAATGGTAGCAGGTATTGATAATTTTAAAGGGCAAATCATTGGTGCCGATCATCACAAAGATTCGATTAAAATAACCGAAGAACACGCTTTTCAACTTAATGCAGAAGACAAAATTCAGTGCCAATACAAAAATTTCGATAATTTTAATATTCCAGCCAATGACAATTTAATCGTTTGTAACCCTCCTTATGGTGTTAGGTTAAAGAAAAATGTCGATGCCACATGGCGAGGGCTGGGTGAATGGATGGCAAATAAAGCGTTGGATTCTAAAGCGGCGATCATGACTTATGCCAAAAACCAAGGGTTTTTATTGGGCTTTCGTGCGAAAAAATCATGGAAATTAATGAATGGCGATTTAGCGATTACTTTAATCACCTTTGATATTGGCGGAACCACCAAGTTAAAAGCACCAGAAGGGCAAAAACATGCCTTGCCAGAAACAGCACAAATGGTCGCCAATCGCATCAAGAAAAATATGGCAAAGCTAAAAAAATGGATAGCCCAAGAAAGCATCAATGCCTATAGAGTTTATGATGCCGATATTCCTGAATATGCGGTTGCCATAGATGTTTACAACGACCACATCAATATTCAAGAATACAAAGCACCCAAAACCATCCCTGAAAAGAAAACCAAAAAACGCCTAGAAGACGCAATATTGGGCGCACAAGTGGCATTGAATATAAAAAATGACAAAGTCCATATTAAAACAAGGCAAAAACAATCCAGTAACAATCAATACGAAAAAAGGGTTGTTGACGGCGACAATATTATTGTTCATGAACAAGACCGCAAGTACATTGTTAACTTAGAAAAATATTTAGATACTGGCTTGTTTATTGATCACCGTTGGATTCGCAGTCATGTTCAAGAAACTTCAAAAGGCAAAGCTTTTTTAAACTTGTTTAGTTATACCGGCAGTGTCAGTGTTGCCGCTGCTTTAGGTGGTGCAACACATACAGTTAGTGTTGATTCATCCAAAACTTATTTGGCATGGGCAAAAGACAACTATCGAATCAATAAAATGGACATCTATAACCACAAATTGATACGCAGTGATGTGCTTGAATACATCAGCAGTTGTAACCATAAGTTTGATCTGATATTTATTGATCCACCGACTTATTCCAATTCACACTCAAGAGAAACAGACTGGGACGTGCAAAGAGACCACAAACAATTATTGTTGGCGTGTAAAAGGTTGTTAAACAGTGATGGACAAATTATTTTTTCCAATAATTACCGCAAGTTTCAACTGGATGAAGACTTGTCTCATTATTTTTCTATAACCGATTTAACTTATAAAAGCATTTCACCTGACTTTCAAAAAAGCAAAATTAAACGGGTGTGTTATCAATTAAAAGTATGACAGAACCTATAAAAACATACCAAGATATAAAACAAGAATGTGCGCCTATTGCTTACAATGAAATTGAACAATTTTTCGCCAGAGGCATGTTGATTTTGGTAGCAGAAGATCTAGATATCATAGATGTTGCGCTGGTGATTCAAGCCGATGACACCAAGCAAATCAATGAATGGATTTCTCAAGAAAAAGTCATTAGAGTACATGATAATTATGCCCTTGAATGGAGCAAAAGAGAAACAATATTGATGGCAGTTACAGCCGTACCTTGGTTGTTGGTTCAAGAAATATATTCATCTAATCATGGCTGAAAATTTATACAATCTAAAAAGGCAATAAAAATGATAAGTTCACATATCCCAAATGTTCCCGCTCCGATTAATGAGCCAATTAAACAATACGTTCCCAATTCAGCCGAAACTATTTCACTAACGGCCGAATGGGATAAAATGGCTGCGACTAAATACCAAATTCCTTGTGTGATTAATGGCAAGGATGTATTTACTGATCGTACCGAAAATGTTGTGATGCCACACAAACATGCGCATGTTTTGGGTGTGTCTTATCTTGCAGGAGACAAAGAACTCAATGCCGCAGCCGATGCGGCACTTGGCGCCCAAGAAAAATGGCGTGAAATGCCCTGGCAATCACGTACAGCGGTATTTCTAAGAGCGGCTGATTTATTGGCAGGGCCTTATCGCAATACCATTAACGCTGCTACAATGCTTGGACAATCCAAAAATTGTATGCAAGCAGAGATTGATGCGGCCTGTGAGTTTATAGATTTTTTGCGTTTTAATGCCTATTTTTACCAGCAAATTATGTCACAACAGCCAGTATCATCAGAAGGCGTGTGGAACCAACTTGATTGGCGTCCGCTGGAAGGCTTTGTATTAGCGATTACACCGTTTAATTTCACTGCAATAGCGGGCAACTTACCGGCAGCTCCAGCCATGTGTGGCAATACTGTGGTTTGGAAACCATCAGGTACACAGATGTTATCGGCACATATCATCATGAATGTATTCAAAGAAGCCGGGTTGCCAGATGGTGTGATCAATATGGTGGCAGCCAATGGCCCAGATGCCGGTCGTGTATTGTTACCTCGTCCTGAATTATCAGGTGTACATTTTACTGGTTCTACAGGAACATTCCAGCACATTTATAAAGAAGTTGGTGGCAATATCGAAAGATACAACACCTATCCACGCATGGTGGGCGAAACAGGCGGTAAAGATTTTATATTTGCCCACAATTCAGCAGATCCCAAAGCCGTAGCAACCGCTATGTCACGCGGTGCGTTTGAATACCAAGGGCAGAAATGTTCAGCAGCCAGTCGTGCTTATATTCCAGCTTCACAATGGGATGCGGTAAGAAATTACTTAGCAGCCGACTTGGCCGATTTCAAAATGGGCACAACCCGTGATTTTGGTAACTTTATCAATGCGGTAATTGATGAGCGTTCTTTTGATAAGATTGAAGGCTTTATTCAATATGCCAAAGATGCCGATGATGCGCAAGTAATTATGGGCGGCGGTTGTGATAAGTCAATCGGTTATTTTATTGAACCAACAGTTATCTTGACCACCAATCCAAATTTTAAAACCATGAGCGATGAAATTTTCGGCCCCGTATTAACCATCTATGTTTACGAAGACAACAAACTAGATGAAACCTTAGATATTTGTGACAAAGGCTCACCTTATGCATTAACAGGTGCGATTTTGGCCCAAGATCGTTATGTGATAAACCACATGGCAGACAAGCTAAGATTCGCAGCAGGGAACTTCTACATCAATGACAAACCAACAGGTGCAGTAGTAGGGCAACAGCCTTTTGGCGGTGGACGTGCATCAGGAACCAATGACAAAGCGGGCAGTGCCTTGAATTTGTATCGTTGGATGTCACCGAGAACTGTAAAAGAGACATTTGTTCCACCGACAGACTACAAATACCCATTTTTAGGCTGATAATATTTATCTTTTAATCCACAAACCTGAAGTTAAAACTTTGCGGGTGAGGATTATGAAATACCAAAATATTACGCCAAAGACAACTTTTTTTATTGGAGTTTGAAGACAAAGTCGTTCATTATGAAGTTTTTGCAGATGAGGTGTTATGAAAATTCAATTTAACCGTTTAAATCACATCCAAATTTGTATTTCCAAAGGAGAGGAGCAAAAAGGACGTGAGTTTTACTGTGGAATTTTGGGATTAGAGGAAATTGAAAAGCCTGAAATTTTAAAAGCCAATGGTGGATTTTGGTTGCAGATGAGTGACATTCAAATCCACATAGGTACCGAAGAACTACAAGGAAAATCCAAACGTCATCCGGCTTTTGAGGTGGAAGACCTGGAGTTGGTCAAAAAGTATTTATTGCAACATGGTATTAAACTAAAAGAAGATCAGCCAATTCCGGATTTTGAACGTTTCTCTTTTTTTGATTATTGGGATAATCGCATTGAGCTGATGCAACGTGTAAAATAGATAATTGATGAAAGTATTTTTGGGTATGAGGTTTTTGGTGTCTAATCTTTTTAAAATTACACTATTGCTATTATTGGCAAATTCTTGCATGGCAAAAAACCAATCATTGGACAATGGTATCAATCAGTGTCGGGCCATAAATAACAACCAACAAAGATTGTCATGTTATGACCAATTGGCATCAAAAAATGCGGTGGATGAAGTTAACAAAGAGCAATCACAGCAAGACACCTTAAAAATGCCAGTACTCCTGGCTGATCTAGAAGAACCAAGGATGTTTGGTGCTTATGGAAGTATGAACTTCTTAAATCAAGACATCAATGTGATCTTGTTGGGGATAGGCACCCGCGCCAAACTCAAAACCATTGATATTCCTCGCATCAATCAATCGGTTGATTTTAATATTATTGGGTTGATTAAATCTCAATTTGATGTCAGCGAATTAGATGTCCGCAACAATCGAGAAGGTGCGCTGATCAATACCGATTTTGTGGTAGGTGGAGAACTGAGTAAAAATTTCAGGCAAGGCAGTTTGCGTTTAAAATATACCCACCAAAGTTACCATTTGGGTGACGAATTTCTGATTGATAATCCCTTTTATTTAGATAAGCGTTTGAATTTATCTTATGAGACCTTAGAATTTCTGGGCTTTAGAAAATCTAATCAATGGGGTGTTTATGCTGGAGGGAGTTTAATTGTTAGAGCTGAGCCTGCTGGCTTGGGCAAGTTTAAATTACAATCAGGCTTTCAATACCACGGCAAAAAACGTCAATGGTTTACGCCGTTATTTGGCGCTGATTTTAAAGCATGGGGCGAAACTGACTGGCAAATTAACACCAGTATAAAAGCAGGCGTTGAGTTTTATGGTTTTCTCGACGAGCCTTTACAATTTATGTTTGAATACTACGACGGTAAATCACCTTATGGGCAATTTATTTACGATGATTTAAGATTTGTTGGTTTGTCGATTAATCATTATTGGTAAGAATTTTAAATAGAATTTATGTCGGGTAGTTGTATGTTTTTTTGGAACTTGGTTTGTAATAATCAGGCTTTAGCCTTGCTATTCTAGATTTGATGTTTAAGCATGACTAAAGTCGCGATTCCGATAGTTTTTATAAGAATATTCGTTATAGTTGGTTGGCGAGTTAAGAATCAACAGTTAAAATCTCTCTAATAATTCCTGTAGCATAAGCGCCTGGCAATAATTTAAAATCTAACTTGAGGTTATCGCCTATCCATTTATGGGTAAAGTCAATTGGGAAAATACGCATGGCACGGCGGTCTTGTTTGAGGCGAAATTTTTCAAAGCCTTGTTGATAAATAGGAAATTGATTGGCAATACTGGTTTCGAGTTCGGCACACTCTTGGGTGCTTTGTACTTTGTCTTCTCCATACATGGCAGCGGTAATATGAATATCAAATTCTATTAAGCGTTTGCAAGTTTCTTCAGGAGTGGCATCACTCAAAGGAAACCAAGAATGACTTTTGTTTAATTGTAAGATATCACCAGTTATCGGTGTATTCCATGTGCCATCTTTGATTCTTTGTGCAACAATACAGTTGAATATGTGACTGCGAGCCGTTGATATTAAAAGACTTTTTAGGTTTCTAGTTTTAACTTTATAGCTTCCTGAAAACCAATTTTGGCACTTTTGAATGTTCCCCATGCCGTGTCCAAAGCGTTGTGGGCCAAAATAATTGGGCACGCCGTTTTCAATGATGTTTTGAATATTTAGTTCGATTTGATTCTTGTCGCCATCAATGCTGTGAACAATGTTGCGAATAAGAATCTCAAAGTGATTGGCATCTAATTGCCCGACCTTGATTTTACGACTGTGCTTATTTGATTTTAAAATAGTCACTGCATCGGGTAGGGCAGATTGAATTTTTTCAATATCCGTTACCTTAGATAACTGCACACTAAACCATTGTTGCGTCACCGCATGCCTGTCCTTTAAACCCGCAAAACCCACTTGTCGGCGTGGTACTTGGCAGACATTAGATAACTGGTTGGCTACCCAATCGGTATTGCAGCCAATTTTTTGCACATACAACCATAAATGTTCGCCTTCAGCTGATAATTCAATTTCATTAAGTTCAGTGACTTTGAAATCTTCAGGCATGCAACGAATGACACCTGTGGCAGTAATTTCATTGAGAGTAGGGAATAGTTGATTGAAATTTAAATTCATTGAGGTATTATCCACTAATTTGAAAGAATACACAGGTTTTTTTGTTACAAAAAATATTAGGGAAATAATTTTCACGCCAGCCTTCATGGAGGAAGGTGAGTATCATAGATGATTCGAATAAAAAGCACTAAAAATACTTATAAATATTCAAATGTGATATATTAGCTATATAATTGTGTCTTGTGGCGCAATATGTAGATTTTAGATGATTGTATGAAGCTAAAGAAAATTAAGAATGAAATCAATGAAATATTTCAAAGTTATTAGTCTTCACTCTTAGTACACGGAATAATGGAGAGCTGGCCACGGTTTATTGCAATTAATTGGAGCCAAATGGGCTGGTACCGTTGACCTGGAAAGTTTTAAAGGGTATTGCCTTAAAAACTATATTCTTATTTAACTATTGCGTCATAAGCTATTAATTGCAATAAATTATATTTATACTAAATTACACGAAATATGAGACTGCTAATCTAATGCCAACAAATAATTTACTAGCCACAAGTACTGTTACTCTAAGTGATATCATTGGTAATGGTAAAACGTATACAGTGCCGCCATACCAAAGAGACTTCTCTTGGAAAAAAGATCATTGGGAAGATCTTTGGCATGATATAGAAGAGATAATAAAATGCGATACTGTTCATTATATGGGCTCTATCGTATTGCAAAATATGGGTGAGAAAAACTTTCATGTGATTGATGGACAGCAAAGATTTACTACTCTTACAATTATTGTCTTAGCTACAATTAACCAATTAAATAAATTAATTTTAGATGAAGTGGATGTCGATAATAATAGAGAAAGAGTGGCCTTGCTTACTAGAAAATTTATTGGTGACAAAGATCCTGGTTCACTCACATATTCTGCTAAGTTAAAACTTAATGAGAATAACAATAGTTTCTTTCAAGCTAATCTATTAGTTTTTAGAGCGCCAACAAATATCAATACCTTAAAAGACTCTGACAAGCTGATTTGGCAAGCATATAATTATTTTGATGAAAGAATTTCTACGTTATTCGCTGGCGAAACAGATGGTGAAATAATTGCCAATTTTTTAAATAAAAAAATTGCAGAGAAGTTGATGTTTATTCAGATTCTCGTCGAAGATGAATTAAACGCCTACATGGTTTTTGAAACATTAAATTCAAGAGGCGTAGGATTAACTGTTACAGATTTGCTAAAAAACTACCTATTTTCTGTTTCTGCTGAAGTTGACTTACCCCATGTTAAAGATAAGTGGAAAAATATTGTTGCAATCATTGGTCTTGATAACTTTCCAACATTTCTTAGACATTATTGGATTTCAAAGAACAAGTTGATTAGGCAAGAATATCTGTTTCGAGCAATACGTGGGTCAGTGACTACTTCAACTGAAGTTATTAATCTATTAGACGCTCTTTCTGATAATGCTTTGTTGTATCAAGCATTATCTAATTATGCTGCTGATTTCTGGGATGGTCATAGGGGAATCAAGAAAAGAATTAAAGAACTTAGTTTGTTTAAAGAAAAGCAAGCGCGACCTATACTTATTGCAGCATATAACAATTTATCGATTGAAGATTTCTCAAAAATTCTAAAGTTCATCAGTGTAATTACTTTTAGATATACAATTATTTCTCGACTGCATACAAACCTTAAAGAGGATGTTTATAATAAAGCAGCAGTAGTCATAAGTGACGACGATAATATCTCAGTTAATCAAGTTGCAGATTTAATAAAGCAGTTATACCCTCCTGACGCAAGCTTTAAGAGTGCTTTTTCTACAAAATCTATAAGCACAAAAAGAGGAAAGAAGCTAGTTCGTTATATAATATTTAATCTTGAAAATCATCTTAGTCACACAGACTATGAGTTTGAGGAAAGCCCAGGAACTATTGAGCATATATTGCCTGAAAATGGTAATGAAAATTATATTGAAAATTTCCCACAATCAATACATGAGTCCTTAGTTTATAGATTGGGGAATTACACGATTCTTGAAGATGATATAAATCGAAATTGCGAAACTCTTCCTTTTAATGAAAAGAAAGAATTATACCAAACTAGCCAGTATGCATTAACTACAGAAATAAATTCTAACGATTGGACGCCTAATTCAATTGACGATAGACAGGAAAAATTATCTGGTTATGCATCTTCTATTTGGAGAATTTCACAATACGATAATTAGTTTTTAAAGAAGTATTTAAAGAGGCATGCCTCTTTAGTTTTACACTTATAAAATATTCAAAGGTAATATATATTAACTATATAATTGTGTATTGCGGCACAATAAGTCAACATTAGATTTTATGTGATTAAATGAGACTATATTAGCCCTGCGGCATAATACCGCAATTCAGGACGATAAGAAATTATCAAATCAAAGAATATTATAGTAGGGTTAGTCACTCTATCTCAAAATAATATGATGTAGAGATGAGGGTTTCTTATCGCCCCAACTTATTGATTTTGTTATGATTGGTCTAAGCCTATTCGCTATTGGACTGCGTTATCAGCACTTGCTTTAGAATGACTAGGACTTCATGCTGATGCCTTACCAAGAGCAAATAGGCTTAGACTGAATTTGCGGTATTATACCGCAGGGTTAATAGCAAGTTAAAGGTGAAGTCAATAGATTAAATTTATCAGAAAAGTTATTGCTGGTTGAAGACATCTGGGATTCTATTGCTATTGGTAACTCTGATATCCCAATGCCAGTTTGGCAAAAACAAGAATTAGACAAAAGATACAAAAATTTTCAAGCGGGGAAACTAGAGCTGTATGAATGGCCATGTGCTCATAAGGGTTTATGTCAAAATTAATTAGAATGAATGATGTAAAAAATGCAAATACATTGATACCATGCATATTTGTGTCCTTACTAAATTGTTAGCCATCAAATTCGAGGGAGAGCATGAAACTTCAAGGTAAAATTTTAAATTGGAATGACGATAAAGGTTTTGGTTTTGTTGAACCTAATGGCGGGGGAGAACGGGCTTTTGTTCATATTAAAGCCTTTAAGCCTCGTTCTCGTAGACCTGTTAATGGTGAAGTCGTTATCTATGAATTAGTTCACGAGAATAATAATCGTTATAAAGCTGAAAATATTAAATTTGCTCGTGACGCTAACAATTTAAATAAACGAAATAAAGTAAAAAACGGTAATACCTTTGGCAATGTATTTATAATGGTTTTTTTCATTGGACTGTTGGTATCAGTTTTTAGTGGAAAGTTACCTTTAATCATTGTTGGCTTATATATTGTAATGAGTTTCATTACTTTTATTGCTTATGCAATTGATAAGTCTGCGGCTCAAAATGGTCGCTGGAGAACACAAGAAAGCACATTGCATATATTTTCTCTAATAGGTGGCTGGCCAGGTGCTTTTTTTGCCCAAACAAAATTACGTCATAAATCGAATAAAGAAAAGTTTAAAAGTGTTTATTGGGCAACTGTTTTATTGAATTTAGGTGGCTTGTTTTGGCTTCATACAGAAAAAGGGACAAACTTCCTCGATAATGTGATTTCTCCATTATTATGAAGACCTTTTTTCAAACATTCTACTTTGTACTAATATGTTTGGTGGTAGCAACCGGTAATTGTGCTGAGTCCTATCGGGCTAATGGTGTGATTGATTTAGTAAAAAAGCAAGGTATACGAAGCACAAGAATCTTTTCGAACGTTGTTTCCGGGCTTCCTCTGAATTTAAATGCAGGAGAGATAACCTTTTCGTTGGTGTTTGTTGTCGAGCCTCCACCTTCTGATAGGTATTCTTTGATGGTATCTCTTTTGATAAACCCAAAGTCAACTGATGGTTTTAGCACGACGGTATTGACGAGTACTTTTCAATCTAGCCTTGTAGGAAGGGGGAATGGACCACTCGAATTTGAAATGGAATTAAATGATATCAGTATTGTCGGATCAGTCGCGCTTTCTTTGAAACCTTAATGACCCAACGATCAGGCTCAATATAAAGCAAGTAAGAAAATTTGAGATGAAATTTAGGTGTTAAATAAAATCTAGATTCATTGATGTATTATCTACAGTTAAATAGACAGCGAAACAATGATAGGAATCACGACTTTAGTCGCGCTAAGTTTTATAAAACAGCGGGGCTGAAGCCCCGATTCCAAATAGTTCATCGCTATTGCATAGCCGTTTAAAATTTAGCATTACCAGGTGTTCTTGGGAAAGCAATAACGTCACGGATGTTGTTAATGCCTGTGACATAACTAACCAAGCGCTCGAAACCTAGGCCAAATCCTGCATGTGGAACGGTACCATAGCGTCGAAGGTCTATATACCATTTGTATTCTTCCAAATCCAAATCGTGCTCTTTCATGCGTTCGATTAGTACATCTAATCGGGCTTCTCGTTGTGAGCCGCCGATTAATTCACCAATGCCAGGAACCAGTACATCCATACAGGCGACAGTTTTGTTATCATCATTGACATGCATGTAAAATGGTTTGATGGTTTTTGGGTAGTTCATGATAACTGTGGGTTTTTTGTAATATTCTTCTGCCAAATATCTCTCATGTTCAGTTTGTAACTCTACACCCCATTCGACTTTGTATTCAAATTTCTTGCCAGATTTGATTAATATTTCTACCGCATCGGTATAATCCACACGGGCAAAGGCATCAGTTTGGAATGATTTTAATCTCTGGATAACCCCTTTTTGCACAAATTTATCAAAGAACTGCATGTCATCGGCATTTTCTTCAAGCACAGCATTGAATACATATTTCAAGAAGTCTTCTGCCAAATCTGCATTGTCATTTAAATCATTGAATGCCACTTCCGGTTCAATCATCCAAAACTCTGCTAAGTGTCTAGTAGTATTGGAATTTTCTGCTCTAAATGTTGGCCCAAAAGTATAGACTTTAGACAGGGCTAAAGCATGGGTTTCTACATTGAGTTGTCCAGATACTGTTAGATATGTCTCTTTGCCGAAGAAATCTTTTGAGAAATCTACTGCGCCTTTATCGGTCATGGGAACATTGGCTAGATCAAGTTGCGTCACTCTAAACATATCACCTGCACCCTCACAATCACTGGCAGTAATAATAGGCGTACTTATCCAACAATAACCCCGTTCATGAAAAAAGCGGTGCACAGCCTGTGATAGTGTGTTGCGTACTCGGGTCATGGCACTGAATGTATTGGTGCGAGGGCGCAAGTGTGCCACTGTGCGCAAAAATTCCATGGTGTGCCGTTTGGGTTGAACCGGGTAGGTTTCAGGATCTTGGACCATGCCGGTAACTTCAACCGATGTGGCCTGAACTTCACACGATTGTCCTTTGCCGCCAGACTTAACCAGTTTGCCATGAATAATGGCAGAACACCCCGTGGTTAAATGTTTGATTTCATCGGTATAATTGTCTAAACTATTGTCTGCAATAACCTGAATGCCATCAAAGCAAGAGCCATCATGCATAACGATAAACGAAAATCCGGCTTTTGAATCGCGGCGATTGCGTACCCATCCTTTGATGGTTACTTCAGTGTCAAAGGCTATGTCGCCTTGTAGTGCTTGTTTGATTGAAATATCAACAGAGATGTCTGTCATTTGTGTTTCCTTTGAAATTGTTATATTGTTTGTTTTGTTGTATTGTTCGTTTTATTGTTAAAGCTAAGTTGCTAATCATGGCTTTGGATCTTTTCTGCGTTTACTCTTTCTTCTGTCTTTAAAGTCAACACCGACGATTTTAGCCCTTCTTTGGGTTTTTCTTCTGTCAGAAAAATCAATAGGATGGTCTTCTTTGCGCCGCTCGTCATCCTTGCGGCGATTGACAAAATCTTCAGGCAAAGTATCTGAACGACGTTTTTTTAAACGCCGTTCATTGGTCTGTTTTTCTTTGTTCTCGTCTTTATTTCCGTCTTTTTTTGACATGTTTTTTAGTTAATTTTTTTAATTTTTTGTATTCATTTATTTATTTTAGGACCATTTAAAACAGCGTATTCAACTGCATCAATAATCAAATCAACTTCTTGGCTGGTGATGGCAAAATGCGGGGTGAATCTGAGTGAGTTTTCACCGCCATGAATCACGCCAACACCATTATAACGCATAAACTCTTCAATAGAGTCTGTGCCATAGGCTTTGAATTGTGGGGCTAATTCACAGGAAAATAACAAACCTGTTCCTTGCACATTGGTGACTAGACCATTGAGTTTTTCTTTTAAGCCGATTAATTTATCAACAAATTCCTTGCCGCGATCTAAAATATTTTGTCTGAAAGCATCATCGACTCTGGACAATACTTCACAAGCCACATCCATGGCCTTGGGGTTGGCTGTCATGGTATTGCCATAAACACCTTTCACGTAGATTGATGCGGTACTTTGTGTCATTGCCAGTACCGATAGAGGGTAATGCCCAGCATTTAGCGCTTTCGAATAAGTTTCCATATCGGGAGCCTCGATGCCATCAAAACCTTGATAATCCACAATAGATAAACAACCTTGAGCGCGAAGACCTGCTTGAATTGAATCAATTAATAACAATGTTCCTCGTTCTTTGGTCAAGGCACGGGCTGTGTCATAAAACTCACGGCTTAGACCCATTCCTGGGTTGCCTTCTCCCATAACGGGCTCCATGAAAAATGATTCAATGAATATGTTGTCAGCATCTACTTTTGCAAATGCGGCTTTAAGCGCATCAACATCATTGATGGGAATGGTAATTAAATTATCGCGTCCTGCAAATGAAGCACAGTTTTTCTTATAACCAGGCAAAGACGAATCTGAGTATTGAGCAGGGCGATCGGTACGGCCATGAAATGCGCCTTTTAATGCCATAATTTTTATTTCTTTGCCCGCATGTTTGCCACCAGTATCTGTCATATTTTTGGCATTGATGTCAGATATTCTAGCCGCCACTGTTACTGATTCCGAGCCTGAATTCATGCACAAAAATTTATCAAATGGGCAAGCACCTTGGGTGTGGCCGACTTCACGCTTGATGGCTTGGCTTAATTTCATTTGTAAAACAGAAGGTGTCATGATATTTGCCATCACATGTGGGCGTGACATCGTTTCTAAAACATAATCTGGTGCATGTCCAGCACCCAACATTCCATAGCCGCCATTGTCATGAATGACTGCGCCTTTTAATGTAATTAGCCATGCGCCTTTGCCTCCTAAAGAAACATAAGGGTTGATTGCATCATCGGAATAGAAGTTGATGAAATCTTTTTGTACTTCTTTCATTTGAGCAGATTCATCCATATCAACTAAATCGGGAAATTCAGACTTGATGGTTTTGAAGTTTTCATAAGCAATTTCAATGGCATGCGTCAAAGTTTGATCTGATGCAAGAAATTTGTTAACGATATCTTCAGATAATCCTTGGGTTAATACATCCCCTTTTGATGCGCGAATAGCATGTAATTTGTCTAAAACTGTCATGTTTGTCCTCTTATAATCTGAGAGTGTTTATTAAATTGTAACTACTAACCCCGCCCCTTCATTCCCGCGAAGGCGGGAATCTATTGTGAAGTTTATATCATTTAAAGTGATATTTATATCAGTTTTAAATGGATTGCCGCCTACGCAGGAATGACGGCGGGTGTGAACAGTTACATTAAATTGTTTATTTAATCGAGCATTTTATCACAGAACTTATAAAATTTTCAGTAAGCTATCAATTGAAAGGTGTTATTTTTGTATTCTATGTAACTGGTTTGATAATGCCAATCGCCAACAACCATTCTTTGTTTACTGTCAGTGATATGAAAAGCAGGACGATGGGTGTGTCCATGAATCATGTATTGGGTGTTGTATGCCGCAAACAATTCATCAACTGCTTGTGGGTTTACATCCATGATTTCATCAGAGGCTGATTGTGTGTGGGCTTGGCTTTTAATCCTGGCTTGTTTGGCAAATTCAATGCGTTCGTCAATGCTCTGATTTAAAAACCATTGTTGCCACTGTTGACTGCGCAGCTGGAGCCTGACTTTCTGGTATTCGTGGTCATCTGTACACAGTGCATCGCCGTGAGTAAGGATAATATTTTTATTGCCTAATTGAAGGGTGGTTGAATCTGTTAATAATGTCAATTGAGCTGATTTCGCAAAATCATTGGCGAGTAAAAAATCTCGGTTGCCAGCCATAAAGAAACATTGAGTATTGTGCTTGTTTGATAATTCCAATAAATCTTGGTTAACTTGTTGGGCAACGTCAGTTAAAGCATCATCTCCTAAATAATACTCGAATAAATCTCCCAAAACATACAAAGCCCGAGCAGTTCGGGCTTTGTTGTCGATGAACTCTTTAAACCTTTGATAAATTTCAGGCTGTTCATCATTTAGGTGTAAATCGGCTATAAATAATGTGTTATCAGTTGATTTAATTCCAGTCAATTTGTTTCCTGTTTTGTTTTAAATTATCTTGTTTTTTTAAGCATCTGGCTCAGGAGTATCTGTAGTCTCCTTTGTAGCACTGGGAATCGAATCTATTACTGTTACAGATTTAATTAACATGGTTTTAATCGGTACATCACTGCGGAATGGAGGATTTGGACCAGTTGGAGTGAAACGAATTTCATCTACAACTTCCAGGCCTTGTACCACTTTTCCGAATATAGCGTAACCCCAAGTTCTGCCATTGTTTTCACTTGTAAAATCTAAAGAGGGATTGTCTTGAACATTGATGAAGAACTGTGATGTGGCTGAATGAGGTGCACCAGTTCTAGCCATTGCGATGGTTCCGCGAAGATTTTTTAAGCCATTAGATGCTTCATTTTGAATGGGTTCTCTGGTTGTTTTACGGGTTAGTTCTTCATCAAAACCGCCGCCTTGAATCATAAAATTGCTGATTACACGGTGAAAAACCGTACCATCATAGTTCCCATCTTTGGCATACTGTAAAAAATTGGCAACACTAATAGGTGCTTTATCTTGATTCAACTCAATGATAATGTCACCTCGGTTGGTCTCCATTTTTATCAAAACTGGGGTGGTAAAAGCAGAAAATGAAGTGATAAGTCCTACTAAGACTAAAGAAAGTGATTTTTTCATATAAATATTCTCAGTTATGTTTGTCTAATTTTATCGTATTTAGGGTTTAAACGCTAAATTTCAAGCAGATTTTGACTCAATAATTAACAATTCACCATTAATCATTAATAATTATAAAGTTACCATTTTGGCTTTTTCTTGTCCAAGAATGAAGTCAACCCATGTTGACCTTCAACCGATACTCTGACAGATGCAATGACTTGGGTTGTGTATTGGTCTAATTTTTTCTGTTGGGGTACGGTCCTAGAAACAACAGACTGAACCAGTTTTTTACTGATTAACTTGGCACTCGGTCCTGTAGATAATAAATATTTAACCTGTTTGTCAACCCATTCATCCAGTTTTTCAAGCGGGCATATTTCTGACAATAAACCCATGTCCAAGCCCCGTTGCGCAGTAAATATTTCTGCGGTTTGAAAATACCTTCTGGCTTGGCGAGCCGTGATAGCATCAACAACATAAGGTGATATTACTGCTGGAACCAAGCCTAATTTGGCCTCAGTTAACCCAAATTTGGCTTGTTCATTAGCAATCACAATATCGCAACAAGCAATTAAACCCACGCCACCGCCCAAAGCCAGTCCTTGTACTTTGGCTACCACCGGTTTTCCGCAAAAGTTAATCACTCGCATCAAAGCGGCGAGTTTCAACGAGTCTTCTTGGTTTTCTGCCTGCGTGGCTTTGACCATGGACTTCATCCAATTGATATCTGCACCTGCCGAAAAGGACTCGCCTTCACTTTGCAGAACAATAATCTTGCAATCAGTATTTTGATCTAACGCCACAAATGCTGACGTCATCTCATTAATCATTTCAGCATTAAACGCGTTATGCACGTCAGGACGCGCCATTGTCACTGAAGTAACACCTTGTTTATTGGTGTCAACTTTAATTGTTTTGTACATTGAGAAATTTTTCATGGGGATATTATATTATACAATATTTAATTTTACTTGCTTGTTGTGTTTAATGTTTGCATTATTTCTCTAAAACTATTCAATCCTAATTCTGGGTTTTTAATAATTTCATTGGCTGAAATATCATAATCAGGGAGGTATCAATGCCTATCATGCTTTTGTTTTTAATGCAAAAGATATCTAAACATGTATTGTCTCGGTCAATTTGTTCTGGGCTTTGATTGATATATTGAGTTATGTCTTCATTAATAGGTGTTTTCCATGAAAGTACAATATTACACTAATATGTACTTAGCTGGTAACTGATATAGATAATTCCCTATGGTATCTATCTTTCTTCCAATACCTCAGCAGAAAATCCAGATCATTAAAAATATACTGTCCTGTAACGCTATTAAAAAAAGGCAGTTTTGATTTGCAAGTATCTATACAGTACATCACTAACTCTGTAGAGATGCTGGAATCAGTCATTATTTGCATAATATCTTCTGTGCTGTTTTTAGAATCAAAATAAGGGTTTTGGGGCAAAGGGAATGCATCGTTATTATCAAATACTATTTCTATTCCTCCTTTTGGGTTGAAAAATACTAACCCTGTTCCTGAAAAATTTTCACGAGCTAACTTTATAAAGTCTAACTTTGGTAAGTGTTTTTTTCTTTGTTTGGCGGTTAACTTAAGTGATTTGTTATAATAATGCAGGTAATCTTCATAAAACCCATTGACTTCATCAGCAGGTAGAAATGCAATTGGTTGGTTGTTATTGAATTCTTTAAAAGCTTTATGCTGTAATTCTAATATGTTTTTTGTTTGATCTAAAAAACCAACATCAATTTTACTTTGTAATGACTCTTTTTCTTTAGCAAATACATCTTCGCTATAAGGCTGTTGAAAAAACACACCCGAAAACCACCATTGGTCTTTCCATTGTACAATTCCTAAGTATAAAATAGTGTCTATTGTTTCCAGCATATCATGTTCATCAAAAGACACCTTTGTCATATCAAATGTTTTGCCCGATGCGATATGCTCCAAATGTATATTTTCTTGATCTTGACCTTTGTATAAAAATAGGCCTTTGATTCTTGGTGAGATTGATAAAATATCTTGGTAAAGAGGGTGTTCATTGCCAATAATTTCTGCTAACCATTGTTTGCCATTTAAACTCAATAATTGAGTACAGATCTTATGTAAGCTATTGTTGTGAGCATCACTTAAGTACGCCATTAAACTCGGGTCGTTTTGATGTTCACGTATTATCTTTGACTGTTCTTGCTTGAAGTCCAAAACAGTATCTGGATAAAATAAGTATGTTGAAAATAAAATAGTATCTACCAATTTCCTAGTGACATAGTAATCAGTTTCATCGGGATCAAGATGATAGCATGGCTGTAAATCTTTATTTATTGGTGCGTAAGTCTCTGCCTCAATAAAAATTTCGTTCACAGCGGATGAAATTTTAATAATGAATTCATTTGTTGGTGCAGTTAAAATTTCACCTTGTGTTGAATTTATAAAATACCACATCAAAAAACAAATGTCTTGAAGGTTTACATTGTTATGGTTGTAATGTTCTGTGGGGTAAAATGGCAGTGGTTTATCATACAAGCTTAGGTGTGAGTCCACAAAAGAATTCCATATATTGGTTTTGGATATTATATCCTCAAAATAGGAAGTAAGAAAACAGGCAAGCATTTCTATTTCTGATTTTTCCAAGTGATTACGCAATGCCATAGTATGATTGTTTTTGATTAGAGCACGATGAGTTTTATTGCTTAATTTCAGATAGTAACTGTCTGTTTTTTTATATTTATCATAAGGTTTTAATTCTAACCATTGTTTGATTTGTATGTTTTTCTTCATTATCTTTGTTATCCTAAATAAATTGCAGGTAATTGATAAATATTTTCACTGAGTTTGTATATTTCATCACCATTATTAATGACTATTCCATACTTGCAGTTGTGTTCTTTGATAAAAGTTTCAAGGGCAATGAGTTGTTTTTTTCTTGTGACTGAACCTGATTTAATTTCAATGGGTATAATACCAGAGTCTGTCTCAATAATTAAATCAATTTCTGCCTGATTGTGGGTTCTGTAATAATAACAATTTATACGTTCTGTATGATTGTTAAAATACTTTATAATCTGCTCTGTTATAAAAGATTCCCAAATGCGACCGAATTGCGGGTGGCCTTTTAAATCATTCTCGTTATTTATATGCAATAAGTAATTAATCAGCCCGGTATCACGCAAATGTCCTTTGGGTATTTTTACAATGCGTTTTTTTACGTTTTTAAGATAGGCAGGAATTTTTCTCCACAGAAATGTACCTTCAACAATTTCTAAATATTTTTTTATGGTGGGTTGAGATACGTCTAAAGAACGAGCAAAGGTGCTGGCGTTTATCATTTCTCCACTAGAAAATGCCAGCATTTGAATAAAACGCTTGTAAGCATCAAAATTCAATTGTGGGAATAAAGTACGTATATCACGTTCAACATAGGTTTTGATATAGTTTTCCATCCATAGACGGAATATTTTATTGTCTGGGTTTTTGCCAAATTGTTTTAAAACTGGTTCGGGATAACCGCCGTATAAGCACAATTCTAACAATTGGCTTTTTGTGGTTTTAGGTTTTAGATTGCTTAAAGTAGTTTCATCAGAAAAAGCGGCAAATAAATTATTGCTTTGTGAACCTATTAACTCACACCAGCTAAAAGGATTTAATTCAACAATAGCCACACTGCCAGCCAAAGACTCACTGATATATTTTAACAAATGTGGTGAGCTAGAACCACTGAGTAAAAATTGTCCATTTTGCGAACGATTCTCATCAATGTTCACACGGATTGCATTAAATAAAGAGGGTGATAATTGTGCTTCATCAAAAATAATAGGTTTCGAGACTTCTTGTAATAAAAGTTGGGCATCATCGGATATGCGTCGGTAATCACTGTCTTTCTCTAAATCGAAAAAAGCCGCTTCAGGTAACACTTGTTTGATTAAGGTAGACTTACCAACTTGGCAAGCACCCAAAACCACCACAACAGGAAAACTTGCTAATAAATAATGAACTGAAT
>CAZLZZ010000009.1:26826-35238 GCA_964564165.1 uncultured Alcanivoracaceae bacterium
TTACATTCTAAAAACTCCATATTTAGTTTCTATAGCAGGGGCATTGAGTCCAGCTTCTATGGCTAAGCCGAGAACTTTACGGGTATCTATTGGATTGATAATACCATCATCCCAGAGTCTTGCGGTGGAATAATAGGGAGAGCCTTGGTCTTCGTATAGTTGTGTTATTTTGTCGTGTTCGGCTTGTTTTTCTTTCTCGTCCCAATCTATGCCGCGTTTGTCCATGCCATCTTGTTTTATGGTGGTGAGTACTGATGCGGCTTGTTCGCCACCCATGACCGATATGCGAGCATTGGGCCACATCCACAAGAACCGTCCGCCATAAGCTCGCCCGTTCATGGCGTAGTTACCAGCTCCAAATGAACCACCAACAACGACGGTGTATTTTGGTACGCTGGCACAAGCAACAGCGGTGACCATTTTTGCACCATTTTTAGCTATGCCATTGTGCTCGTATTCTTTGCCAACCATAAACCCCGATATGTTTTGTAGAAACACTAAGGGTATATTGCGTTGACAACACAATTCGACAAAATGTGCACCTTTGAGAGCAGATTCAGAAAACAATATGCCGTTATTAGCAATAATACCAACAGGATTGCCGTGAATGTGGGCAAAGCCTGTGATTAAAGTTGGGCCGTATTTGGCTTTGAATTCTTGAAATTCTGAACCATCAACAATGCGGGCAATAATTTGGCGAATATCATAAGGAATACGGGTGCTTTGTGGTACGATTCCATACAATTCTTTTTCGTTATAAAGCGGAACTTTTGTTTGTTGTTTTTTTAACCATTCGTGTGGCTTGCGGTTAAAATATTTGACTAAATTGCGAGTTATTTCTAATGCGTGTTCATCATTTTCAGCAAAGTGATCGGTGACTCCTGAAATAGATGAATGGACTTCTGCTCCACCCAAAGTTTCTGCATCCACCACTTCTCCAGTGGCAGCTTTGACTAATGGTGGGCCGCCTAAAAAGATTGTGCCTTGTTCTTTTACTATTATTGCTTCATCACACATGGCAGGAACATAAGCGCCACCTGCGGTACAAGATCCCATGACCACGGCAATTTGCGGAATGTTTCTGGCTGATAATTGTGCTTGGTTATAAAATATCCGCCCAAAATGTTCTTTGTCAGGAAAGACTTCATCTTGCAAAGGCAAAAAAGCACCGCCAGAATCAACCAAATAGATGCAAGGTAAATGGTTTTCTAAGGCTATTTCTTGAGCACGAAGATGTTTTTTAACCGTTAATGGAAAATAAGTTCCACCTTTGACGGTTGCATCATTGGCAACAATCACCACATTTTGCCCATGTATCACACCAATACCTGTCACAACCCCCGCAGCAGGAGAGGCATTGTCGTACATGTCATTGGCTGCAAGCGCGGAGAGCTCTAGAAATGGACTGCCTTTGTCAACTAGTGTATGGATCCTATCGCGAACCAATAATTTACCGCGTGATTGGTGTCTATCTCGTGATTTTTGTGAACCACCCAATGAAATGGTGGCAGTGATTTTACGCATCTCATCAACCAAACCATGCATAAATTGATAGTTGTCATTAAATTCAACTGATTCAGTGTTGATTGTGTTTTTTATTGTCGTCATTTGTGGATTATATCATGTGAAAAATTCAAAAGAAACAAGTAATACCTGCCTCAGTGGTCATTGCCAAGAAGGAGTATTAATGCTTGCTTAAAAGTGTTAGGCAGGTGTGATTTAGTTGTTTTACTGAAATGTTTTGCTAAAAAACAAGGGGGTTTTAGTCCGCAGACACTGAGTGTTGTTCAAAAACTAGCACTATGTGGATGGGCACAGTAAAATCAATTGATTGTAATTTGGCTATATTTTTGAGGGTTGTAATGCCCTTTTTTAAAGCAAAATCACTGGCTTTGATAAGCAAAGGTTTGTGCAAGGTAATGACTTTGTTTCCATGTTTTTCCAATACCATAAACTCAGCTTGGACAATGCTAGAAACACCATGCAGATCCACATCAAATGAAACGTTATGCACGCCATTGGATAATGAATCAACAGCCAATTGTGTATGGACATCTGCTGTGGGATAAATTTCGGTTTGGAACAAATGTTTTTGCATCCTTTGGTTGCGGATGGGGATATAGGTTTCTAAAGAAGACAAGTCTATGCTGATTTTTAGGTTTCTATTGCTATCTATACTTCCTGAAAAGTTTTTAAATTCAAACACTTCAGAGACGTTGTTATTTTTGGTTGTTATGATTGAAATGTTACTGGAGTCTTGGTTTAATTTCCAAGTATGGTTTTTGTCATGTGTTTTGTTGTTGCCACAAGCGCTTATCAATAACATTGTGAAAATGAATATTAGGTACACGGTTAATTTATTCATTGTTTGCTTCAACATCTTGTTCTTCCCCTTTGTATTTAGTAATTTTTACGATGCTCCCAAGCCAAGGAGAATCGAAGTAATGTAACTTATTGGCTTTAATTTGTCTTCTTTCTGTTAGTGAGAATACCATGTTTTTTAGTGGCATGTCATTCCCGCTATCATTATAAGTTCTAAATAAATTTAATTGGTTTCCAAAATGAATGTATCGACCTCTGGATAAAGCAACCATACCTTTTATCGTGTAATCAGAGTAAGTAGGTTTGTTTATATTAATTTGTTCTATATCTGATGATACAACAGAGGTATTTGTAATTAGTAAAGGATCTGTTTCTAAAGGCTCTTCTAGCCTCTTATTTTCTACTAAATTACTGATCTTTACATAGATAGGGTTGTTGAATTCAGTTTCTGTCTGTCTCCAAGCTTGATGAATCAATGGAGTGATATTTGTTTGCTTTAATAATTTTTCCCAAATCGGAGTAAGTTGATAGAACTCTGAACCGTGTTTAAACCAAGTTAAAACTTCCAGATTGTCCTTTTCATTTTCTAGTGATACCGTGAACTGAGAAGTGTTGGTTGAACTGTCTTCTGGTGGTTTTTTATCTTCATTAACTTGTGTGTCTATCATTCTGGTGAAGTTCAAATCTTCAGGTTTCTCTTTCAACTCTAAAGCAGCTGAATCATCAAAGATAGCTTTGTTGATAAAAGTTTGCTTGTTGGGTAGGGTTTTTTGGTAAGCAAATACAATAATTTCTACATCATAGACGTCATTGGAGTCTAAGGAAACATATTCGTATAATGGTTTTTCTTCAATGGTTGGAGTGTAGTCTGTAGCGTTAAATGAATTTACTTGGGACTTCAATGAAAAACATAGAAAAAGTAGAGTAAGTAAAATAAGTATTTTGGACATGTTGAGAATCAAATAAAATCAGAAGTATAGCATTGTATCTAAGATTACATGTGAAATATTTTTACTAGATATGATGTTTTAACCCTTCTTCTTGTTTCTTAACTTCTTGATACACGCTATTTTCAATTGTTAAGCAAGTTATTAGACGACAAATAACCGTAACCATTATCATATGACCCAAATTCCGATATAAAAACACGAAATAAAATGTAATCTATATAGACGCGATAAATCGCCGCCCCTACAATAGTATTCAGTTATTGGGTTCCCACTATGTCAACATACTTTTCGCATTTAATTTCAAAACAAGCCGCAACGTTTTTCTTTTTTGCGATTTGTTTTCGGTAAGGCTGTTGTTTGAAAAGTGCTAATAATATAACTGATGGCGTTTATAGAATAGCAAGTTTCAAAAATTTTATTATATATCTCACTCAATATGAGCTAAAATCAGGTATGGTTGTGCAATCTTGCACAACTATTAAAATAAAATCAATGAGGTTTGACATGAAAAAAGCAATTATACTAATCATTTTTGTTCTTAGTTTTAATAATTTTGCTATTGCGGCAGATTCTGACGGTACAAATAGCACTGTACGAATATATTGTGTAAAAGCAGATTCTGATGGTACTAACTATAAGGCAGATTCTGATGGTACTAACTATAAAGCAGATTCTGATGGTACAAATAATAAATATATTTGTAAGGAAGTTTTTATTAAAAATACATTTTGAGTGAACAGGCTGGTTTAGGTCGTTGTTAATAATTGCCTAAACTGGCCGCAACTCGCATCAAAAAGCTTGATATTGTATAACCTTAGAGTAGTTTCAATTATCTTGTTGATATATGTACGTTAAAAATGTATATTAATGTGTATTAAAAACCCATTGATGTATAGCATGCACAAATTCGACCAGAATATTTCAAATAAACCAAGCAAACCGTCCATTGTTAAACTGGCAAAGTTATCTGCTAAAATCACTCTTCGATTTGGCATTGTCTGGCGTGAATTTATTGAATATTATAAACAGTTTTTGGTCAAAGAAGCCAAGAAATTAAATCCTGATTATTCAATAGTTGAATTGTCTGGGAGAACTGGTATTGATAGAAGGCATATTAATTATTACTTAAATGTTGATGAGCCTTGTTTCAGGCCATCAAAAATAAAATTGACATTGCAGTACATGAAATCCATGTGTGAGAAGAATAATAGCAATTGTATCCCGAAATCTGGACCTTTTCAAACATTTGAAAGTATTTGTAAGACAACTGCATCAGGTACTTTGACTCCAAAAGCAATAGCAAGCGAATTAATTCGACTTGGTAATATAAAAGAAGAAGGCAATTATTATCAGTTAGTCAACTGGAAATACACTACAGAGTCTGATGAAAATTACCTGGCATTTTTAACCAATGAGATGGCAAGGATGACAGACACCACCATTGAAAATATAGACAATACCAATGATTCAAATAAAAAGTTCCAAAGAAATGTTTATTCGAGTCAAATATGTCCAGAAAAATTTGACCTAGTTCATCAAGAGGTTGATGATTTACTTTTTGAAACGCATGACAAAATATATCAAATTCTAACATCGCATGAAGATGATGTGCCAAGAAATACTTGTCCTACTCTTGGTGTGTCTATGTTTGTTTTTGAGTCTGACTAACCCAAACTTGTATAATGCAAAGATTTGCACCAAAAATTAGCGGTGTTTAGTTTACACCCTCTATTTTTTCGACATCATACAAGTTACTTACAAGCAATAATAAAAAAGGCGATTTTAATTAAAAATCCTTACCTTTTTTGGCTTGTTGTTCCAACAGTTTTGCAGGCTTAAATCTAACCCCGAACTCATCGTGTAATTCATTTAATGTGGTTAATACTTTATTGATGCCTTGCGCATTCACATAACTAAATGGTCCGCCAGTAAATGGAGGGAAACCTAAGCCTAAAATTGCGGCTAGATCCCCATCTGATGCCGATGATAGTATGCCTTCTTGTAAACACAGTATGGCTTCATTAACAAATGCCAAACCAATTTGATTTTGAACTTTGGTTTTATCCAGTTCTTTTCTTTCTTGGTCACCAAAGTACTTGTAAATGCCTTTGTTGACTGTTTTTTGGCCTTTTTTGGGGTAAATATAGAAGCCTTTTTTGGATTTTCTGCCGAATAACTTGGCTTGAAATAACTTTTCGACACTGTCGTCTTCTTGGATGCCGCGTGCTTTAAACATGTCGCCTAAATCACCACGGGCAATATGCGCCGCAACATCTATGCCCACTTCGTCTAGCAATGATAATGGTCCAACAGGGAAACCCCAATCTTTCATAGCGCCGTCTATAAACTCAACTGATGCGCCTTGTTTTAATACTTGAATTGCTTCGTGTGTCATGGCTGACAAAATTCGTGTGGTGTAAAAACCTGGGCCATCCTTAACTACCACTACAGTTTTGCCCTGATCAAGCCCAACATTGATAGCAATGGCTTTTGCTCTGGCTGATGTTTTATCTGTAACAATTAACTCTAGTAACGGCATCTTGGGCACAGGAGAAAAATAGTGCATGCCGACTACATTCTCAGGTCTCTTGGCTTTTGCTGCAATGTCAGCTACAGGCAATGATGAAGTATTTGTTGCAAAAATAGTGTTGCTGGCACAGGTGTTTTCGATGCCTGCTAGGATTTTTTGTTTCAAACCTGTGTCTTCAAATACCGCTTCAATCACCAAATCAACATCTTTCATGTCTGTTTCTTTGACGGTTGTGGTTATTTTTGCCATCAATCTGTCACGTTCGACTGCACCCATAGCTTTGCGCCTGACCAGCTTGCTAAAATCATTCCATATAGTTTTTAGCGCATTGCCCAGGCCTTCTAATGAAATATCTTTAAGTATCACATCATAACCTGCTTTGATAGAAACCTGGGTAATACCAGCTCCCATAAATCCAGCACCAATCATGGCAATGGTGTCTATTTGATTAGTTTTAGCTGTTGATTTTAGTTTCTTGTTGTCCTGCATGGCTAAGAATAAACCAATGAGGTTTTTACAGGCATCGGTTGAGTGCAAATAAGCAAAGCCAGCTGACTCTGCTTCAAGGCCCGCTGCTAAACCACTGTCTAAACCAATCTCAACACAATCCAATATCTTTAATGGGGCAGGGTAGTTGCCGCGAGTTTGACGACTGACTGTTTCACGGGCTTTTTTCAAAATAAAATTCTTACCCATTGAAGTATCGAGTGCTTTGTCGAGCAAGCTTTTCTTGCGTTTCTTTTTCTTAAATCCCTCTCGTGCTACTTTTATTGCAGCCTCTAACAATCCTTCTTTGTGAATCAATTCATCAACCAAGCCTATTTTTTTGGCTTTAAATGGATAGACGTTTTTGCCCGTTAACAGTATGTCCAAAGCATTGCGTAGTCCGGCCAATTTGACTGAACGCTGTGTTCCGCCGCCGCCTGGTAATAAACCCAACTTAACTTCTGGGAAGCCAAACACGGTTTTTTTGTCGGTACTGACTATTCTATAATGACAAGCCAATGCAAATTCTAAACCACCGCCCAATGTTGCGCCATTAATGGCAGCAATGACAGGTTTGGATAGATTAGACAATCGGCTTAGTAATTTATTGCCTTCTCGTGATAATTCTTCTGCTTCATCGCTGGACTTCATTGCCATAAAGGCTTTGATATCCGCGCCAGCAATCCAACAATCCTTTTTGCGGCTGTAAATAACCACGGATTTAATCTCTTTGTCGCTTTCAATGGTATCCAATAAGCCTTTAAAATCATCTAGCATATCGGCAGAAAGTACATTTACTGGCGATTTGGGTTGGTCCAAATAGATGATTGCCACGCCGTCTTGTTTTTCAATGGTAAAATATGCCATGGTTATATCTCCTTGCTGCTGGTTTTCTTACTAATCTTCTTGATAACTTTCTTTGCGACTTTTTTAGTTGTCTTTTTTGTAGTCTTCTTTGTTGTCTTTTGGGCTACTTTCTTTGCTGTTTTCTTAGCCGTCTTTTTAGTTGTTTTCTTAGTTATTTTCTTGGTTGTATTTTTAGCCACTGTTTTATTGAGTTTCTTTAATAAAATACTGCTGCCTTGTCCACCTGCGGCACAAGCCGAGATTAAAGCATATTCACCATCACTTTCTTCCAGTCTTCTGGCTGCCGAAATCAACAATCTGCCGCCTGTAGCACCAAAGGGATGTCCCAAACTTAGAGAACCACCTTGGCTGTTGATTTTATCCATGGGTATTTCGCCGAATGCGCCTTTTAAACCTAGGCGTTTGACACAAAATTCTTTGTCTTTTAAAGCAGCCAAATTTGCCAATACTTGACCCGCAAAAGCTTCATGAATTTCAAACACATCAATATCTGATATTTTTAAACCCGCTTCATTTAATAGTTTTGGAATAGTAAAAGCCGGCCCCAATAACAATTCGCCATTGGGGTCATGAGCAGAATAGTTGTAACCTTGAATGACAATGTTAGGTTTATAACCTTGTTTTTTGGCTTCAACCACATCCATCAACAAACAAGCCGAAGCGCCATCTGTTAATGGTGAAGCATTACCAGCTGTCACTGTTCCATTAGGTCGAACAAATACAGGTTTTAAGCTGGATAATTTTTGAATGGTTGAGGTCGCATAAAAAGTGTTGTCTTGTTTCATCGGTGCAAAAGAAGGTGGAGCGATAATGGCTTGAACTTCATTTTCGAACTTGCCATCTTCCCAGGCCTTGGTAGCCAATTGATGGGACCTTAAAGCAAATTCATCTTGTTCTAATCGGGTGACACCAAATCGAGCAGCCAGTCTATCGGCATCTTGCCCCATAGTTTCGCCTGTTGAAAACTCCGCAATGGCAGGAGCCACAGGTACTAAATCTTTAAACTTAAATTGTTTAAACAATGACCAATAGTCCTTAGCACCACGAGCTTTTTGTGCTTTGAGTAATACAGCTTTAAGTTTATCAGAAATTCTCACCGGTGCATCAGAAGTTGATTCTACACCACCTGCCACTGCTGTTTTCATAACTCCTGCTTGAATAGCTTCAACAGTGTTAGTTATCGCACGGTTAGCAGAGATACAAGCCTGGGTAACAGTTGAGGCAGGAATAGATAAATCGTAACCAGCACCAATCAAT
>CAZLZZ010000010.1:0-35010 GCA_964564165.1 uncultured Alcanivoracaceae bacterium
AAAAGATTTCATAACAACCAAATTCACCAAATTTTCCCAGGCTTTACCCGTGCAGAATACCAGCCACTGGGTGTTGTTTCAGGATCAGCTCTGGAACCTGATTTCAATGACGATCCTGGTTTGTTGTTTAAAGACAGTTTTGAATAGCCTGAATCATAGGGCAGCAATCAGCTTTCTACATTGTTGCGCTTGAGCTTGCATATTGGGCAAATCATCCAATGCATTAGCCATCACAGTATACGCCTCTAATAATTGGTTGAACGTTGGGTGGCTTTTATGTAGTCCATTGATGAGTCGGATTACAGATTTGGAGTCACCGCGGCGTTGACAGATTAGTGCTAACTTAAATCTCTGTTCTGCAGTTTCTGGATTGAATTTTGGATTCACTTTTATAACCCGTTTATAACTTATTGGCAATTTATCTTCGCTATTAGATTGCAATAAATAGTCAAAATATTTAGGCGCAAACCTATCTAAATCCTTACTACTTTTAGTCACCAGTAACAACTCAAAAAAGTTTGATTTAAGGTTCTTTTCTTCAGGGTTTGATAGAATCACTTCATCATACATAACTATTGCTTCTTCCAGTTTTCCTTCTTTTAACAAAATATCAATATGGCTTAGATTGTCTTGAAACAGGGTCTTTCTGGGTTTTTCATTGCGTATAACACGGATTCTTTCTATGCCCAATTCATCCTGGTACTGATAAATCATATAGCCCATCATATGGAAAATTACAACTGTGTAATAGTTACTGACTATCGACTGTAATATTGAAGAAACCAGGGAAAAATCATGCCCTATAAATTGACTAATAACCCCAACAGAACCCGACATAATCAGTATAAATGCCAGCAACAACCCATAAGGCAGGCCAATTGATGCCATCATACTTAGCATACTCATAGGGTTGAGTGCTTGAATGAAGTTTTCAGTCATCGCAAAGTTGATGATCATCGCAGGAAATCCCGCAATCAACACAATGGCAACAAGACTGGCTAACATGCTGCCCAAGAAATAATTAGTCACCCAAATTATTCCCAAAATGGCAATCACCATAAATATCACCTGTAGAGCAAGTCCAAAACCTCCTCCATAGGCTTGGGTCACATCGGGGGCTTCTAATACACCATGTGAAGTATTTTCCAAACAACTAAAACTGTACTTTAGTAGCGCACTGGTTAACAGCAAATTAATCAAAAAGCTAAAAGGCATATAGTTTGCTACCGTTGACAATACCGCCAAACCGACTATCAGTAAAATAGATTCAAAATTAACCGGATAGGTGAAACTTTCCTGTAATCTGCGCCAAAAAGGAGTGACATTATTGCTCACACCTAAACTGCCTAATTCATTGCGGCATAAATAGCACGACGCTAAAGAATTTCTGCCCGTATAGTGACAACAATCATCACAATTAAAAGTACGACAATTTGTACATTGATAAGTGGCTGCCTCAACGGGGTGATACTTACAATATTCCATTAACTTTTTCCTTGTAACAATTGCGATGCCAACAATTCATAATGTTGCTTTTTATCATTGTCCTGCAACTTGCCAAAAACCACCGATAACTTTCTTGCATACATACCCAGTGTCGGGTGTTTAATATTGAGTTCGTTTAACTGGTTGAATATTTTTTCCGCAGTTGAACTGTGATTGTTATTCGCCAAATTCCAGCCAAATTTGTACAAATCATCAATACTCATCTGTTGTTGAATATCAACATTGTCTTGCCAGATTTTCACCAGTTTATCTTGCTCATAAGGTTGCAATCTTTGCATGGTAATTAAATGCTCCATAACCCGGTTTGATTTTGGGCTTTTTAACATTTTAAATAAATTAAAACGCAACAGCAAACGATCAAAGGTAACACCATATCGTTTGATTACAACATCCAGTGCATTGACCGCAGATGCCAAGCGAGATTTAGAAATATTACCGTACACTTTCGCCAAATCTTTTTGTAAGTTCGGCAAATCTTGATCCTCTTGGATATACTCATCGTTAAACACATCGGGTTTAATAAAATAAGTCAATGCCATTAATACCCCACCAGCAATAAAACCTCCCGTATGTGCCATAAAAGCCACATTGGAGCCTGTATTATTAAAATAGGAATACATTTCATTGCCAATATAAAAAGGGAGAATCAATAAGGCTGGTGCTCTAAAATAACCCACAAATACAAAAAACCAATAGAAAAACTCAATTTTCTTAAAGCGAAACACACCAAGATACATCGCCATTACCCCAGAGATAGCACCTGAAGCACCCACCAGTGGCACCGGGCTAGTTAAATCCAGAACCGCAAACAGCACGCCGCCTGCTATACCAGATGCCAAATAGTACAACAAAAACCGCAGGTGTCCAATCGCTGCTTCAACAGCAAACCCACAAATAATCAAGAAAAACATATTGCCCAACAAATGCATAATACTGCCATGCAAAAATTGATGTGATATAACAGTCACCACGCTCAACTCTTTCGGAATTAAACCGAAAGCCAATGAACTGACCGAGCGAATTTGTCTGTGTATTTCTAATCGTTGAACAGCCCATTTTTCTAAATAGCCTAAACTAAATAAATTGTACGAATTGGCATCTAAGTGGTTATAAAAATCTGAGTCTGAAACGATGTTATACATCAGTTGAAAATTACTTCTAGGATTTAACCGGTTTTTATAAAGCCCTTGATCTTGTTCTAAACGATCGGTTTTTTTGTTGGCCAATAAGTATTCTCTATAAACAGGCCATTCTGCCTCTAAAAAATTCTGGTTTTTATAAATCATTATAGCATCGTGTGTTTTCTTATCATCACCAAATTGATAACCAAAGAATATCACCGTATTTAAAACAACCAAAACAAACAGCACGATTGGTGCATGTTTCCAGTCAAAGCGTTTTTCTGTTGGGATGATTAACATAGGCTTATTATTCCATTATTCAGTGGTTACTGTATCTTGACCGATTATAGCAGCATTCATCGCATGCCAACACAAAGTGGCAGATTTAATTCTTGCAGGAAAATTTTTAACCCCTGCCAAAGCATTGACACTCCCCAAAGACTCAATAGAGTCAACACCTTTGTTTCTGTCCATCAACCGGCAAAAATCATCAAATAGCTTTTTGGCTTGTTCAACTGTCTTTCCTTGAATAAATTCGGTCATAATTGATGAAGAAGCCGTTGATATCGCACAACTTTCACCATCAAAATTTATCTGCTCAATAACACCGTTTTGAACCATTAAATAAACAAAGACCCGATCACCACAGATAGCATTTAAACCTTCGGCTTTGTGGGTATAACTATCAGGAGCGCCATAATTCTTTGGATTTCGGTTGTGTTCGAGAATTGTCTGTTTGTAGAGTTGTTTTATATCCATATCTTAATTTAAGGAGATTGTAATCATCTACCATTATACAAAAATTTCGATGACTACATAAGTAAAACCTGAAAGTATTTACTTCGGGGGAACAAATTGATAATGCCCCGTGATTTTATAATCAAACAACATATCCTCTTTTTGGGGGCCAAAACCAATATTATGTACAATAAAAGGATTGCCAGTTTTATCATTAATTTGATCGGTTACAATTCCAATATGAGGAAGGTTTCCGGACAGCACCCAAGTAACCAAATCACCAGGCTTGTAATCTTTGGGATTAGTCGTTATAGATAAAACTTTACCATGACGCTTAAAATAGGCTTGTAAATTGGGAACTCGCCTGTGATCTATATTGGAATCTGGCTTTTTAAGCCCCCAGATTCTATTGGAAGGATATTGTTCAAAATTAACCAACATATCCTCATGCACCAATTGTTGCAAATCAGTGCCCAGCGCGCGATAAGAACGGATAATCACATCGGTACACACACCAATATTGGCATGAACATCACCATTGGGGTAGGAGATAGAACGATAAGCACCGTTGTAAACAACCCAATGTTTGGTTCTTTCTAAAGCAGCCTTCACCAAATTTTCTTCAAAATCGCTAGCGAAACTATTGAACGAAAAGATAAAAAGCAGATAAAATGACAGTGTTTTCATACACAATAAGACCCATGATTTTAGCCTTAGTTTCAATTATTATTCCTCTGGATCAAACCGGCAGAACAACACGGCAGGCTCTGCTGTTTCTGGCCAAAAAAGCATACCAAACGGTTTAGATTCCAGCATCAACCCTTTTTCCTTGACTCCCCATTGATTCATACCATCTTTACTCTCAATTATAGCATGTACAATACCAGGTTTTTTGCCATTTTCGATGACCACTCTGTCGTAAAGCTTTATTGATTTCCCTGATTTATATTTCATAACTTATCTCCTCGACAACTGATATCAATGATGCGTTTTCTTTTTTCAATGATAGAAACAACCGTTAAAAATTCTGAATAAGTATGAAACTCAACACCTATCCACTCGTGGCTTTTTTTCCATGAAAATTTGTTATAAAAACGAATTTTATATTCTTTGTGATTTATTTTTACTTTTGTAAATGTAATAGACACAGGAAAAAGGCCAACAATATAGAACATTAAGATAAACAACAAAGGCCACAACCAACCTTGCAAAACCCAAGTATCAATATCGCCATTTTCCAGAAAAAGAATCAAATAGATAAATAAAGCCATTGGAATATTTATATACCAAAAAAAATTAGATGGCTTTAATGAAGATTGACAAATGATTCTGCGTCTTTTTACCTGAATCATTGATTCCCAGTCTATTTTTTTTCTGGTTGACACCAATGCTCTTATTTTGTTATTTTTCCACATTATGAGTGTTGCCAATTTTTAATGATATTCATGCTTAACAATACTGGTTACAACTATTCGATTTAACAAACCCAAGCAAGTTTAAGTTGTTCAATTTGGCAATCTCAACACTCAATGAAGAAGGTGCTCCGATGGCAGCCAAAGTTGAAACACCGGCCATTAAAGATTTGTGCACCAATTCAAATGAAATTCGTCCACTTAATAGAACAATATAATCAGACAATGGCAATAAACCTTGTTGCACTGCTGCTCCAATCAGCTTATCTAAAGCATTGTGGCGACCGATATCTTCTCTAAGTTCTATTAGGTTTCCATCACAATCAAACAAAGCACTGGCATGGAAGCCACCTGTTTGTTTAAAGCCGATTTGTACTTGGTTGAGTTTTTCTGGTAATGATTGAATAACATTAGGGTTAACTGCAGAAACATTAATCTTGCTGTAATTAAAGGTCAACAGGTCATCAAATTCGGTCTTGCCACACACCCCACAACTGGCATGTACCATCCCATGTCTTTTGTTTAAGAATTTTTCATAAGCAATTGATTCATCAAGAACAACCTCTGCTATTAAGCCCAGTTCATTGTCAAAAATATTTATTCCAACAACATCTTTGGCTTGTTTTATAATATTTTCGGTAAACAAATAACCCACAATCAAATCTTCAATATCATCAGGGCTACACATGGTGATGGCCAATGATTTGAATTCTTTTTCATTGGCATGAGCCAAACGAATCTCAAGTGGTGATTCAACTGCTAAATAATCATTGGTTTGATGACAAGCATTTTTCTTGAACTTGCTTATTTCTGTTGATTGGATCTTTTTATCAACCATCAGAATTTCTGAATTGTATTTTATCATTTTTAATAGCATCAATAATCTTTAGAACATAATGATTGTTTGGATTATTTTTTGAATATTCTTCTAAATATTTCAACCCGTTTTTATTGTTACCTTTCTTTATCTCAACTAGTCCAAGAGTAAACAAAGCATCTTTTTCACCTAGTAATAGTGCTTTTTTTAAATATACTTCGCTTTCAAAAAAATATTTATTGGTAGAAACTAAATACATACCAAACAAGTAATTTCCTTTTTTACTGTCTGGCTCTATTGATAAAGCACGTTCAAATACATCTTTGGAATATTGGCCAGTCCCTAAATCCAAATTATGGGCCATAGAATAGATATACGCTATATTAATTAAATAATCAAAATTATGTAATTCATCTATGTTTATTTGATTTAATTTCTCTATTATTTTTTGTGTTTTTGAAACAACTTTATTTTTGTGTTTTTTGTTTTTAAATTTAGGCGGATAAACTTTTATGTATTGTGAATAATAACTAATAAACAGTTCAGTTTCTGATTCTAATGAAGACTCTGTGTTTTGATTTGCAACTGCAGTATTTAAAAACAAACTGATGAATAGTAATAAAATTTTGTGCATGGATTTTCCTTATTTATATAAAAAAACAGGTTTTTACCTTCAAGTTATTCAATAGCATTATGGTTAATTATTTTTAACTTCTTATTTCTAACTTAAACCTAATGGAGTATAATTTTAATCATCATAAAATCAGTCACAAACAATGTCAAAAAATTTATCCGAATTATCCGCAAGACAGGGATTAAAAAACAATTTATTTGAAAACTTAGCCAAACCCGACTTGGACAAGAAACAAATCGCCAAAGACTTTTTGATTGGCGACTCATCAATAACGGGTACTTTGAGTTTTTACGATTTTTTAAAAGATGAAAACAAAAACAAAAAAATTTATGTGTGCAATGGTTCAGCTTGTTTGTGTGCAGGTACTCAAGACAAACTCACACAACAGTTAAAAGAACACTTTGACTCAAGTGAAATTGGCCACATGACTTGTTTGGGTCGTTGTCATGAAAACAGTGCTTTTCATTATTCTGGCAAAAACTATTCGGCATTAACCACTAACCAGATCAACGAAGTTATCAACGACAATACCCCTAACCGTCACAATGACATTTATTGCTGTGACAACATTGGTCAAAAAATTCTAACAGGCCAAGCCCTAACTGCTCAACAAATATTGCACTCTTTTTTACAGGTGACCCAACAAGGCAAATTAAAAACACTGATTGAAATAAAAAAATCACAATTGCGTGGACGCGGCGGTGCCGGATTTCCCATTGCATTCAAGTTAGAATCTGCAATGAACACCCAATCTGAACAAAAATACATTATCTGCAATGCCGATGAAGGCGACCCAGGGGCTTATTCAGACCGTTATTTACTAGAACACCAACCATACCTAGTGCTATTTGGCATGATGGTTTCGGCTTATATCGTGGGAGCACAATATGGCATACTGTATATTCGAGCTGAATATCCAGAATCCATCAACACCATTAATAATGCCATCAAAGAATTAACACCCTTGATTCAGAACATAGATTTTGATTTTAAATTCAAAATGATCAGTGCCCAAGGCGCATATATCTGTGGCGAAGAAACCGCATTGATTAATTCTATCGAAGGACAACGCCCTGAAGTACGTACCCGTCCACCCTATCCTACCCAACAAGGCTTATTTAATAAACCCACTGTGGTTAATAATGTTGAAACCTTGGCAAGCCTATACGCAATAGTAAATAAAGGCGGTGAATATTATGCTTCATTGGGTCATAAATCATCTACGGGTACAAAACTGCTATCATTGGATTCATTTTTTAATAAACCAGGCATTTACGAAGTAGAAATGGGCACACCTTTATCCGATGTTATTGAAAAACTAGGTGGCGGATTTAAACAAACCATCAAAGCCCTACATATTGGTGGTCCATTGGGTGGGATTGTTCCTATGAGTAAAATCAAGGATCTAAGCATTGATTTTGAATCCTTTGCCAGCAATGGATTTTTACTGGGGCATGCATCGCTTGTGTGTATTCCCCAAGGTTTTCGAATGATCGATTATCTTCAACATCTGTTCCAATTTGCCGCCTATGAAAGTTGTGGCAAATGTTTCCCTTGCAGACTGGGCACCAAACGTGGTGAAGAATTGTTTACCAATGCGATAAAACACGGACAAACAATTGATCGAAATTTATTGGATGATTTATTGGACACGCTAGAACAAGGGTCATTGTGTGCGCATGGCAGTGGAATTCCTTTGCCTATTAAAAATGCTTTGGTCTATTTCGAGAATGAGCTAAAAGAATTTATTGTCCGCAGATGAACGCAAATAACGTAGGTTAATAAGATTATTCCATCACTCCCGACTCCGATTGGAAATCCGTCTAAACCAGATACTATGAACCTAACAGTTTCTTGACGTTATCTATAATAATTCAGCTTATATCTTGAAAAACAGATTAAACAAGCATATTATAGGTGTAAGGATTGCGGATTCGCGATCGACATTCAGCCTTAGCCGATGTGTTAGGATTTTTTGTTATCTGGGATTTGAGAAGTTAAATTTATGGGAACAACTTAAGACCAACACCATCATAGCTGCCATTGTTTATATATAATTTACTTTTTATGACATCAAAAGCTCTGTTAGGCTGATTTGGTCTCAAATAACTTATTCCAACTGGCCTGGCAACTAAATCTGTCAGTTTTAAGCCAGCTGAATTGCACTGCTTGTTTGCAAAAATCATTTCAAAATTTAAGCATTTATTAATAAAGCTTTCACCATCACAAATTCTTCTAAATTCCAACTCAAGTTCATTGTCTTCAACATTACCTCTTTGCTCAAAAACAATATGGGTTTTGCCATTTGCTTTGTTTGATAGATATAAATACAACCTTTCTAAACAAAACCGCAGAGCAGTATCGTAGGGGTTATGTGGAGAATTATATTGTTCAGATAATTTGGTTTTATCAATAACGGCAGCAATTATTGTAAAATTTTCCTCTGCAATTATTTGAGTTAGCTCATCTAGAAAATCTTGTTTTAGTTGTTTGGTTTTCAAAAACTTAAAATCATTTTTATCTCGCCTTATTTCATTTTCGTGCAGGATAACAATATCATGTCCAAAATGTTTAAACTTAAACTATTGAATTTTCTCTACTGTGCTTTTGGAATATTTCCCTTTGTGAAACACACAAAAAGCCAAAACAAAAATAGGGTATTCGGGATTAATAGAAGTTAATGAATGATCACCACTTTCATCAACATAGACGATATATTCGGAAGAATCATTATTTTGTGTGGTCATGATTTAAAGCACCTTTAGCACTTCTATACATTAACAAGCATTATAACTCAAAACATAAAAAATGGATAGACTGGTGCAGAGCGAAGCGAAGCCCAACATTTCGATGTGAAAAATAAATGCGATTATCTCGCAGAGACGCAATGGACGCAGTGAAAAGAAAAAAAATATCGCACAGCGACACAGCGAAAATCAAAAGCTATTGTCCGCAGATGAACGCAAATAACGCAGATAGAAACTGTAGGTTTGGTTCCACTAAATGAATTTATAGATTATTCATTAAATCAAGAACACGTCACCGTAGCTTTTTTACTATCCCTTAGGATTATTGTAGATTTTATTTATCTTTGTTACCATCATCAACATTTGATATTAAATTCTTGGCACTCTTATTAGTGACAACTTTCTTGCCTGTAGTTTTCTCTAGTTTTACTCGTGCAGCTTTAGCTACTTCACCACCTTGTTTAGCTATTGATTTATTGTGCTCAAAATTTTCAGGCTTTTTTTCTTTTGATATCTCAGTTGTTGACGCTTCTGCTAACATATTTAGTGCTTGACCGAGAAAGAATATTCTACTGCGGAAAAGCTGGATTTTGCCAAAATCCCTCCTTATCCTCGTCAAATAGCCAGCTATTCTCCTCAAATAATGAGAAATTATTGCCTAAAACCAGACTTCCCCTCGCTACGAATACTTTCTCGGTCAAGCACTATTTAAAACCAATTCAAGATTGCTCATGTTGTCTCTAAGGTTTTCTTTTTTTAAGTTCCTAAAGAGTTTATAATCCTTCACAGAAAAGCCACTCCAAGCTTGAGTAATTTCATTGGTTAAAATAGCATATTCCATACCTTTTTCGACACCCCGATTATCCCACTCATCAGCCAGCTCTTTTCGTACTTCAATACTTTTGAGTCTTTGATTTATCCACTGAGTAGAATAGCCTTTTTGCAAATACGTCTCCATGGCACGTTCAAAACTCAATTCAGGGTCATCTTCTTTCTCTGGCTACCTTTGCCACCCAAAGCTTAAATGGCTCAGCTTTTGGTGACGGAATGGATTGGATCAACCTAAATAATTGCTGAGTATCCGCAACATCAGTTTTATATAGTTTGCCATCAGCAGATTTCATTTTCAGTTGTCCGATATTTTCGGATAACTCACTGCCTTCTTTTTTTAACTTGTTTTTTAAATCACTCCAATACTTTCTTGGCCTATCTGAATCTGTTAATATCGCAATAACATCAATAACTGAAAAATACCATTTTTCAAGTTCATCATCCCAGTGCGTACGAACTGATTTTTGTTGGAATAATTTAATAGTATCGTCTTTATTCATTTTGGTATCCTTCACAAAACATGCTGTATGTTGTATTCATAAATACGAGTAGCTTTCATTTTTACATCAATTAACAAGCATTGTAACTCAAAATACGAAAAAAAGGTAGGTTGGTGCAGAGCGAAGCGAAGCCCAACATTTTGATGTCAAAAATAAATGCAATTTTCTCGCAGAGACGAAAATGGCGCAGTGCAAAGACAATAATATATCGCACAACGGCACGACGACACAGCGAAAATCAAAAGCAATTGTCCGCTGATGAACGCAAATGACGCAGATAAAAAGCTGTAGGTTTGATTATACCCAACGGGCTTATAAATCATTGATTAAACCATGAACACTTCACCGCATCCTTTTTTCATAGTTTTATTAACCCTACTCTAATTCGCGTTTATACATCGGAATTTTGAATATACTCAAAACATGACAAGGGTTTAACTTTACTATTGTTAATTTTAGGTGTAAATTGGTGTTTTAAAAAGATTTTTTGCTATGAGCTCTTTCTACTGGTACGATTTAGAAACTTTCGGAATTTCTCCACAATTGGATCGAATTGCACAATTTGCGGGCATACGAACCGACCTTAATCTAAACCCGATTGCCGAACCTGACATGTTCTACTGTAAGCCTTCAAGCGATACTATCGCTGATCCTGAGGCGTGTTTAATTACGGGGATTACGCCACAAGAGTGTGAAAAAAAAGGCATATTGGAAAAAGATTTCATGGGAAAAATAGATGCTATTTTTACTGAACCTCAAACTTGTGTAGTGGGTTACAATTCCATGCGCTTTGATGATGAGTTTGTTCGCTATAGCAATTACCGAAACTTAATCGACCCTTATGCCCGTGAATGGAAGAATGGCAATAGTCGCTGGGATGTCATTGATTTGGTAAGGGCTTGTTATGCTTTGCGCCCTGATGGCGTGCAATGGGCCTATCATGAAGAAGGCAAACCCAGTTTTAAATTGACCGATTTAACCGATGCAAACAATCTTAGCCATGCCACCGCTCATGATGCATTGAGCGATGTTGAGGCGACCATTTCCTTAGCTAAATTAATCAAAGACAAGCAACCTAAGCTTTTTGATTATAGCTTAAAATTGCGCAATAAGAATCAGATAAAATCTTTATTGAATTGGCAAATCATGAAACCGATTGTGCATGTTTCCAACAAAATCCCTGCCGACCGAGGTTGTTTGGCGATTATGTTGCCACTGGCGATTCATCCCACCAATCCCAATGGTGTCATCTGTTATGACTTAGCTTTTGATCCCTCTGATTTATTTGAGTTGGATGTTGAGGATATTCGAGATAGGATTTTTACTCCACAAAGTGAATTGCCTGAGGATTGCCCAAGAATTCCTTTAAAAACCATTCATCTAAATAAATCTCCTTTTATCTCACCATTGAGTGTTTTAAAAGACGTGGATTTACAACGCATTAAGATGGATTATGCTGTTAACAAAGCTAACCTAGAAAAGTTTAAATCTGCAGAAAGCATCATTCAAAAAGTTCAGGAAGTATTTAACCAGCCTTTTGACAGTGATTCTGATGATGTGGATACCATGCTGTATTCTGGATTTTTTTCGGCACAAGATAAAAACAACTTTGATGCCATAAGAAACATGTCCATTCAGCAAGTTCAATCCGCTGATTTTAAATTCAAAGACAAACGGGCCAAGACCTTGTTACAAAGATATATCGCAAGAAACTATCCAGAGTCTTTGTCCACAAGTGACAATGCCCTTTGGATACAGGATGTCAAACAGAGGCTGGAATGGAGATTTGGCGAAGACTTACAAATGTGGTTTGAAAAACTCAACACGCTAAAATCTGGCGAATTAAATCCTGAACAGTTGAAGATTCTTGATTTGGTTGAGGACGATTGCAAAAACAAATTACTAAACTTGTCGTAACACGCCGAAAGGATTGTCTTACTTGGGGTTTTTGTGTTACATTTACATCAGATAACTAACCGAACCTGAAATTTATGAAAAAAGCCATCTTCTTATTGTCTCTAAGTTTTAACTTGTTTTCCACCCCTTTTACAGCTTGTGAAGAATCAGGAATGGCTGGAGAGTATGCTTGCCAAAATATTGATTTAATGAGTCAATTAACTGTAGCTGAAATGGGTGGCCTAGAGAACTTCTCAGGCAATGATATTTGGGGGTGGACAGATCCAGAAACCAATAAAGAATATGCCTTAATGGGATTGAGTTTGGCATTCAGTGGCGACACAATTGTTGTTGTAATTTACTTTTATGATGCCAATGGACAACCCCGTTGGGTTTTAGGACAAACTTCAGGCTTTAAGGTTTCTGAGGAAATAAATATTGACCTTCAACAGTTCCAAGGCTATGGCAGAAATGATGATGCGCAGGCACTTGGTTCCGAACTTGCTGGTACCATTTCTCTAAATCTGCACTCTGCCACTTTTGACTTATCACAAGATGGTACAATGTCAATAGACATAAAATACCAAGGTGTAGAAGGCAACAATTGGCAACGAAACAATGTTTCCATTACAAATTTTTCACAGCCGCATTGAAAGCAGTAATCACTTTATTTTTGAGCTTATCAATTGCTTGTCAGGCCAGTGACTCTGCTGTCACTTGTGATGCATTTGGTTTTGCTGATAATCATGCCTGTCTAAATATTGACTTAAGTAGTCACTTAACTTTTACAGAGATGGGTGGTTCCTCTTCCGAAGAGGGAAATGACATTTGGGGATGGACGGATCCGCAAACCCATAAAGAATATGCCTTAATGGGCACCGATAGTGGCACAGCATTTGTTGATGTTACCGACCCTGTAAGTCCAATATACTTGGGCAAATTACCACCTTCCACAAGCAACAGTATTTGGCGCGATATCAAAACTTTCAGCACCTATGCCTATATTGTTTCTGAAGCAACAGGCCACGGTATGCAAATATTTGATTTAACCCAATTGAGGGATGTTTCCAATCCACCTGTCACTTTTACAGCACCCAGATATACACAATTTGGCGATGCGCACAATATTGTTATCAATCAAGACAATGGTTTTGCTTACGCTGTGGGTACAAATACTTGCAATAGTGGGTTACACATGATCAATCTACAAAATCCCAGCAATCCAACTTTTGCGGGTTGTTTTAGCTCCGATGGCTTTACCCATGATGCACAATGCGTTCAATATAAGGGATTAGACTTAGTTTATACAGGGAAAGAAATATGCTTTAACTCCAATGAAGATACTTTAACCATTGTGAATGTATCAAACAAGAGTTCGCCAACACAAATTTCTCGAACCACCTATACCGATGTGCAATATGTGCATCAAGGGTGGCTCAGTGATGACCATCGATATTTTTTATCAAACGATGAATTAGACGAAACCACTTTTGGACACAATACAAAAACCTATATTTGGGATATATCCGATTTAGACTCTCCCATGATTATTGGCGAATATTTAGGCTCGACCACTGCTATTGACCACAATATTTACGTCAAAGGTGATTATGCTTATATGGCCAACTATACCAGTGGATTAAGTATTGTTAACATTGTAGATATCGCTAATGCTAACCTAATTGAAGTTGCCAATTTTGATACATACCCTGCCAATAATGGCGCCACCTTTGATGGGGCTTGGAGCAATTATCCTTATTTTCAAAGTGGTACTGTCATTGTTAGTGACATTAACACTGGTCTATATGTGTTAACTCCAAGTATTTGTTTGAAAACAGCGCAACAATGTTTTGTCATAGAAGATACTTTTTTTCAATCTGGTTTCGAAGATTGATTTAGGCCACTCTCTATTTTCTCAAATGAAGAAATAGAGAATTATTGCCCGTACCATTTTGATGTGGATTGCGATTGTTATCCAAGATCAAATAAACATCATCGCCATCAACCACCAAACCCTCAGCGTGACCATATTGCATGTCTTGGTATTTGAATTGTTGTTGATTTACAATGTGCTTATAACTATAGCCACTGATTTCTGTGTATTGCCCTTGCTTCCTTTTTAGTTGAGCAACCACATAGGCATTTCTATCCAAAACATACAAACCTTCATCATCACAACTCAATCCGGTAAAATCTGGAGAGCGGTGATCTTGATAGTTAAATACAGCTTGATTCATCTGGTAGGCTTTAATCTGCTTGCCATTGACATCGTATTCTATAAAACCTCTGGGTTGGCGCTCTGCTGCCAATAAAAACTGATTGTCATCTACAATACAAATGCCTTCAAAGTAAGCATTGCGGGTTTGAAACAATCCTACTTGCTGTCCTTTGGTTTTTAAACTATCATCTATTGGTAGCCAAGTTTGATTTTTGCCATTTTTTGAAATTTTCAATATTTGAAAGTGTGTTTCGCTGATCAAATAAAAGAATTCACCATCGTGGGTTATGCCTTCAAAGTCCAATTTACTGTTCTTGTCATTGTTCTTATCATTGTGTATATGAATAAAAGGTTCTAGCTCGATTGTATTGTCATTGAATGCTAACCGATATATCACATTGTGTTTATCAGAAACCGTATAAAACTGCCCGTCCCATAAAGTCAAACCTGATGGCTCGATGCTATTATGGGTTTCTACTTCATGGGCTTTTATTAATATTAACTGATTTATTTTTTTGTGATTTGAACATGCGGATACGAATACTAATGCGCACAATAGCAACAAAGATAATCGCTTCATTGTTGTAGAAACTCGGTTAATCTAGCATCATCAAATGGCCATGCCAATTCTTGCTCTAATGCATTCACCAAAACAGGCACGCGGACATGGTATTTTTTTCGTAAGGCTTCATCTTGGTCAATATCTATGAAAGTATATTTAACTTTCAACCTAACTAAATTTTCTTCCACGTCTTCACACAATGGGCAATCTTCTCTGCTGTATAGTTTCATTCTTTAAAACACGTATTAATTGGCAATATTTTATGTCAATTTCTGACTCTTGACTCGTTCAATTATAAAATAGTTCACAATTTATGACTTTTTGAGCATGATAACAAATTATTACACTTTAAATGTTTGATATTCATTCTGTTTGGATTAAAATAATAACAGATTAAAAACTTGGGAATAAAACAATGGCACGTATTTTAATTGTAGATGATTCACCATCACAATTGTTTGGCATGCAAAAGATCATCGAAAAAATGGGACATGAAGTATTGTCAGCAAACAATGGTAATGAGGGCGTACAAACCGCAAAAGAACAAATTCCAGATTTGATTCTTATGGATGTGGTGATGCCTGATTTGAATGGCTTTCAAGCCACCAGAAAAATATCACGTGAAGAAAGAACTTCGCATATTCCGATTATTATGGTCACTACAAAAAACCTACAAACCGATAAGGTTTGGGGCATGCGCCAAGGCGCAAAAGATTATCTGGTTAAACCTGTTAGCGAAAAAGCTTTAATCAAATCCATTAACGAACACCTTCCTGTATAAAAAGCTTCAAGCCATGGTAAACATCTAACTGCCATGGCTATATCAAACGTACTCTAAGTTCATCCTGAATTTCAGCAATCAATATTCGTCAATTAATAGCATATTTATATTACCTCCTCTATTTTTGCCTACCTGATATGAAAAACCAACTGAAGGTTTTAAGGGTGCAACGTGATTGGTCACAAGAAATATTGTCAAAAAAACTAGGCGTATCACGCCAAACCATCAATGCCATAGAACGAGGGAAATATGATCCAAGCTTGCCTTTGGCTTTTAAAATACCCCTTTTGGAAAGATTTTAAGGTTTAACTATTGAGGAAATTTTTTACTTTGATAGTAACAAGCATCAAGAATAAAAGCATTTAGTTACCATTTTTTCAGCATTGGCTTTTAAGTTCGCAGTCGCATTCCTAATTCAGTTGAATAACCAACCGACCGATGTGTCACTTTGCCCTCTTCATCTATTACAAAATAGGTGGGGAATCCTTTAATTTTATAGTCAATCATTTGTTGCTCGTTGCCATAAAGTACTGGCATGGTGAGTTGTAATTCATTGGCAAAGTCTTGAATCTCGGCATTAAACTCATAACTCAATCCCACTACTAAAATTTCCAGTTCATCTTCGCTTCTGGCTTTACGCAAGTCATTGAGATTGCCACCACTCATATGGCAAATTTTACACCACGGAGCGAAAAAATAGATCAATACTTTTTTTCCTTTAAGTTTCGATAATTGTACAGTCTCACCGGTTAAAGATTGTAGTGTAAAATCAGGAGCCATGGTGTTGTCAGCCGCTAAAGTTCCACGGTTCTGAAACCATGAAAAGAGTAGCAACACCAGTACGATAATACTGGCTTCAAAAAGTATAGATGCCCATTTGTGCGCTTTTACATATTTAACTAATTTTTTAAAATTCGACATAAGTTTAAGTTTCTCATATTATTTCTGTATTCTATAACCAATTGATTAGAATTTCAGTTAAAATCTTTCAAACTTCAATTCAATTCGATTAATAAATGGCAAAACCACAAGCAACACACACACCAATGATGCTGCAGTATCTTAAAATCAAGGCAGACTATTCAGACATGTTGGTATTTTACCGCATGGGCGATTTTTATGAATTATTTATGCAGGATGCCATTGATGCAGCAAAATTATTGGACATTACCCTCACCTACCGTGGCAAAGCCGGTGGCAATCCGATTCCTATGTGCGGAGTACCTTACCATGCGGTTGATCCATATTTGGCTAAACTGGTAAAAATAGGCCGCTCCATTGCCATCTGTGAACAAACCGGCGATCCCAAGACTTCTAAAGGACCCGTTGAACGCAAGGTTATGCGCATCATTACACCAGGAACGGTCACCGAAGAAGCCTTAATGGATGCCCGCAGTGAAAGCCTATTGTTATCAGTTTATAGCAACAAAAATGGTTATGGACTTGCCAGCTGCGAATTGTCTTCAGGTCGAGTCATGGTGATTGAGGTTGCAGATAAGGAAACTTTATTGGGACAAATTGAAAGATTAGCACCCAGTGAGTTACTGCTAGAAGAGAATCATCCTTTGTGCGAAGAGCTGGGCAAATATACCGTCAATCAACGTCCATCTTGGGATTATGACAAAGACACAGCGTTAATTACGCTGACTGAACATTATAAAACCAAAGATTTAAAAGGGTTTGGTATCCAGAGTTCATCATTGACCATTAATGCTTTGGGTTGCTTATTTAACTATATTTCACACACTCAAAAAGTGCTGATGAAGCATATTCAACCAATTCAAACGGAATTACTTAACCATTACTTGCACCTTGATGCCAGTACACGTAAAAATCTAGAAATTGAAGTCAATAACAATGGTGGTGACGAACACACCTTGTGCCAGTTGATGGATCACTCTACAACTGCCATGGGCTCACGCCAATTGCGCCGCTGGATTAAGCAACCTTTACAAAATAGACAAAAATTAAATTCCCGTTTAAACGCCATTGGCACACTTATAGACCAAGGTGTAATTTTTGATTTACAAGAAACATTAAAAGGTGTCGGCGATATCGAAAGAATAACCACCCGTATTTCCATGCTCACTGCCCGACCACGTGACTTAGTTACTTTGTGCCATTCACTGCGACAAGTATTGTCATTAAAAGAGTCTTTGAACACCATTGATTCAAATGAATTGGCGGAGCTTAATAATGATCTTGGCAGTCATACTGCAGTGATCAATTTGTTAGAAAGCGCCATCAAGGAAAACCCACCAGTTATCATTCGCGATGGTGGTGTGATAGCCGATGGCTATGATGAAGACTTGGATGAACTGCGCGCCATTAGTACCGATGCTAGCCAATACATGTTGGATTTTGAGCAACGAGAAAAAGACTCATCAGGGATTTCTGCCTTAAAAGTAGGCTACAATCGGGTGCATGGTTATTTTATCGAAATATCAAAACTTCATTCAGATAAAGCCCCTGAACATTATATCCGCAGACAGACCCTAAAAGCGGTTGAACGCTATACCACTCCTGAGCTGAAAGTCTTTGAAGACAAAGTACTCAGTGCCAAAGAGAGATCTCTTGCCTGTGAAAAAGCTTTGTACCTGGGATTGCTAGAATCCTTTTCAAGCGATATTCAGCCTTTACAACAAACAGGTCATGGGGTTGCCAAACTTGATGCACTAAATACCTTGGCAGAACGCGCCATGACTTTAAACTTTAATCGACCAGAATTGTGCGACGATAACTGTATTGAAATTATTGCAGGCCGTCATCCCGTGGTCGAGCAAATTCAAAACACACCTTTTGAACCCAATGATTTAACCTTGAATCAACAGACTCAAATGTTGATAATCACAGGTCCAAACATGGGCGGCAAATCAACCTACATGCGCCAGAATGCTTTGATAGTTTTGCTTGCCAGCATTGGCAGCTATGTTCCTGCAACTTCAGCAAAAATAGGCCAAATTGACAGGATTTTCACCAGAATTGGAGCAGGAGATGATTTAACCAAAGGTCGCTCAACTTTTATGGTAGAAATGACAGAAACCGCTAACATCTTACACAATGCCACCGAAAAATCATTGGTATTGATGGACGAAATCGGCCGCGGAACATCCACTTACGATGGTTTATCACTGGCACAAGCCTGTGCCTTACATTTGGCCCAAGTGAATAAATCTTTTACCCTATTTGCCACTCACTACTTTGAAATCACCGCTTTTGACAAAGAAATAGATAACATTGAAAATGTACACTTAGATGCTATAGAACATGATGATATCATTGTATTTTTACATTCAGTAAAGAAAGGTGCAGCCAGTCGTTCTTATGGATTACAAGTGGCCGCTCTGGCAGGTATCCCCAGTAAGGTCCTACAAAACGCAAAAAAAACCTTGGCACTTTTAGAAGCCGGAAACACTGGCGAACCTGTACCCGTACAAACTTCATTCTTTGATACCATGCCCGAAGCCAGTGCCGTTGAAAAAGAACTCAAACAAATTAACCCCGATGAATTGACTCCTAGACAAGCGTTAGATTTATTGTATAAGTTGAAAAGATTGTAACTTTTTTCGTAACTACTCACACCCCCCGTCATTACCGCGTAGGCGGCAATCCATTTAAAAATGATATGAATATCACTTTAAATGATGTAAATTCCATAATAGATTCCCGCCTTCGCGGGAATGACGGGGTGAGTAGTTACCTTTTTTCTAGAAAACATTCGGTTCATTCATTTAGATCGGTCCAATATTCTCAAACCCATCTTCAAAGATATTATCATCGCGTTGGAGTTTAAACAACTCTTCGCCATGAATACCATCATCACCGACAAAGTATAACTCGCCATTAAAGATTTTCATGGGCACACCATTGACTCCAGAATCAGACCCTGGATTTAAATCTGCTACTATTGTTGTACCAAATTCACTGCCATCGGTTTTCCACAACTCAAAACCAAAGCCTTCTTTTAAGGCGGTAAAATATAACCACCCATCTAATTCAGCTTTAAATTTTGGAAAGCTATGACTAGCCTTACTTAAATTTATGTCTTTTACAATTTCTGTATTGGCAACAGTTCCGTCAGTCCTCCATAGTTCGCAACCAGATGAGTTGTCTGCAAAAGGGAAATACAAATAGCCATCAAATTCAAACGATTCATAACTGTTACAACCCTCATCACTAAAAGGCATTTTATTGGTTAATTGTACGGGTGCACTGGCTCCTGAAGAAAGTTTAAACAACTGCATTAGCGGATCAATATTATCGGCAAAGAAATACAGCGAGTTATTGAAAACTTTTAAATAACTCGGATTAGAATAAACCACCATTAAATCTTCAAGCTCAACTGTACCTGCTGTAGTACCATTGGTTTTCCATAACCCTTGTCCATTGGTTTTCCAACCTGGAAAATAAAACTCAGAATCTAGTGTGGCTTGATTCACACCAAATACACTTGAAAGGCCACTGACAACCCCAGGTTTTATGTCTTTAAATAACCCAGTTGTTGCTGTAGTAGCATCAGTAGAATAAAGCTCCCTTCCTTCACCAATTTCAACCGCCGAAAACAATAGTTTAGAATCAATTGCCCCAATCACACGTGGAAGAGCGTTTCCATTGGTGCTATTGAAGTTTCCTATTTCTAATGTACCAAGGGTTGTCATGTCGCTTCTAAACAATTTAGATGGGTTGCCAGCAACACTATAATCAAATGCACCAAATACAAGTACCTCCTCACCCAAAACAACACTCGCATAAGGAACCTCACCCAATGTATTGATTTGATCTTTGATGAGGGTAGCATTATTAATTCCACCAGTTGTTGACCACCAACCACGGTTGCTAAACGTACTAAAATAAAGTTGATTTTTAAAAACGCCCAATTGAAAAGCGCTGTCATTACTAATAGAACTGCCTTCTGCAAGCACAGTGCCAGAATCCGTTCCATCAGATTTCCATAATCCTGAAGTAAAAACAGTTCCAAAATATAAATGATTATCAAACACGGTTAAGAACTGTGGCAAACTATCACCAGAACCATTGACAATGTCTTTAACCAACACAGGTGTTTGTGCATTTAACAAGGTTAAATTCAACAATGCTGTCACCAAAGTAACGCCCAAAACTATTTTAATTATCTGCATAATATTTATTTCCTCAATTGGTATATAGTGCTTAACCGTGAAAGAGGTAATCTACTGTGGAAAAGTTGGGTTTGACCAAAATTTCCCTCGCTACGATTTCTTTCTCGGTCACTATATATCTATTACGTAGTTTGAATGAATTTTATGACACCTAAACCTGCTAGGAAGCTTGTCCGAGAATAGAAAACCTACTGCAGAAAATCTGTTGTGGTGCTATTTTCCGCTGATTCTCTTTAAATAGCCCTCAATTCAGCTTTCCTTCGCTACAGTTTCTATTCTCGGACTAGCTCCTAGTAAGGCTTATATTTCAAAAACTCTAGAACATCCAATCGATAACACATAAAATACATGAACATATCATATTTACGGAATCATTGTGTCAGCCCAAAAGTTCAGTTCATTCAACCAACAAACATTAGACAACATAGCTGATGCATTGAATAAGACAGGTTATATCGTCTTGCAGAATGCCATAAACAATGACCTGCTAAAAAACTTACAACAAAGAATCAAACAAATACCTACACAACTTTGGCATAAAGCGGGAGTTGGGCGAAAGAAAAATTACCAAGTGAATGTGGAAGTACGCTCAGATAAAATTCACTGGATGTCACATGAAAACGCTATTGAGAAGGAATTTCTAGCATGTATGGAAAGTATTCGAACAGGCCTAAACAAGCGTTTATTTATGGGTTTATTTGATTACGAAAGCCATTTTGCCATTTACCCAAAGGGCAGTTTTTATCAAAAACATGTGGATGCTTTAAAGGGGAAAAGTAACCGCGTGCTATCCACTGTTGTCTATTTAAACAATGATTGGGAAAATGACAATGGTGGCCAATTGCTTATTTACAAAGATTCTAAAGTCGTGCAATCGGTTGTTCCCCACTTAGGGACTGTGGTTATGTTTTTAAGTGAGGGTATTGTTCACGAAGTACTAAAAGCCAATCGCGAAAGATACAGTATGGCAGGATGGTTTAGGGTTAATGCCAGTGGTTCAAGCATTGTTGACCCACCAAAATATTAACCCAGCGAAATGGTATTGCCTAAATTGGGAAACAATTTAAATATCATGACTTTTGGACTAGTGAATTTTCACTAAATGTTTAGTACAATGAGCCATTAATTTTAAAGACACAAAATTTTTAGCGGTAAAATTTATCTTTAAAGTGATAACTTAATTAAATACAGAGGAATGAATCATGTTTCATCAATTTAAAAAAACGGCAATTGTCTGCTCACTATTGTTTGCACTATTGTTCGCATTTACGGCTGTTGGGAAATTGCCAAAAGGTGTAGAAAAAATTACTTCCGTAGAAGGAATAACAGAGTATCAATTGGACAATGGTTTACAAGTCTTGATGTTTCCAGATATTTCTCAGGAAACTATTACTGTAAACATTACCTACCTCGTGGGCTCAAAACACGAAAACTATGGTGAAACAGGCATGGCTCACTTGCTGGAACATTTGCTTTTTAAGGGCACACCTAATCACCCAGATATTCCAAAAGAATTAACCGATCATGGTAGCGAGCCCAATGGCACCACTTGGACAGATAGAACCAATTATTTTGCAACTTTTTCTGCCACTGATGAAAACCTGAATTGGGCATTAGATTTAGAAGCTGATCGAATGATTAATTCGTTTATTGCAAAAAAAGATTTAGACAGTGAAATGACGGTTGTAAGAAATGAGTTGGAAAATGGAGAAAACAGCCCGTTTAGAGTGCTACTCCAAAGAATGATGGCTGTAAGTTTTGATTGGCATAATTATGGAAAAAGCACAATCGGTGTTATCTCTGATTTAGAAAATGTAGATATTAAGAACTTGCAGGCATTTTACCGCAAATATTATCAACCCGATAATGCAACTTTGGTTGTTGCGGGAAAAATTGATGAAGAAAAAACCTTAAAATTAATCAATAAATATTTTGGCAAAATAAAACGTCCAGAGCGTAAAATCCAAGCGTTATATACCCAAGAACCTATCCAAGATGGCGAAAGGCAAGTAACCATCCGCCGTCCAGGCGATGTACAATTGGTCGCTGCCATGTACCGTATACCAGCAGGCACACATGAAGATTATGCTGCGGTAGGAATTTTGACCGATATATTGGCAGACCCAAAAAGTGGACGCTTGCACAAAGATGTTGTAAAAAATAAATTAGCTGCCAGTACTTTTGGCTTTCCTTTTCAATGGGCTGAGCCTGGTATTGTTACATTTATGGGGCAAGTTGCCAAAGATAAAGATATTAAAGCTACCCAGACCGCGTTTTTAAAGACATTAGAAAACATTAAGGATGCCCCCATCACACAAGATGAAGTTGCAAGAGCCAAAGCCAAGTTTACCAAGAATTTTGAGTTGGGCTTCAACTCTTCAGAAGGCATTGCGAAAAACTTAAGTGAATGGGTCGGCATGGGCGACTGGAGAATGATATTTTTAAACCGTGATCGCATGGAAAAAGTAACTTTGGAAGATGTACAAAAGGCTGCCCAAGAATATTTAGTCAACGATAATAGAACTTTGGGTTTATTCTTACCAGAGAAAAACCCCAACAGAGCCGATTCGATTGTTAGATTAACCCAGGCAGAAGTTAAAGCCATGGTTAAAGGTTACAAAGGCCGCGAGCAAGTCGCCCAAGGTGAAGTTTTTGATCCATCACACGACAATATTGATCAAAGAACCCAACGCGACACTCTAAAAAATGGTGCTAAAGTGGTTTATTTACCGAAAAAAACCCGCGGCGAGTCTGTCAACATGACCATTGCTTTAGATTTTGGAAGCATCAAGGACTTACAATTTAAGGCTGTGATTGGTTCTTTGACTGGTTCAATGTTAAATCGGGGTTCAAAGAAATACAACAGGCAAGAATTACAAGCAGAATTTGACAAACTTAAAGCCAATGTTTCTGTACGCGGATCAGCAACTGGTGCCAGCGTTTCTATCCGAACCACCAAAGAAAACTTAGCGGCTGTACTGGATTTAGTTGAAGAAGTATTTAAAAACCCAATATTTGATGAAAAAGAGCTAGAAGTCTTAAAACAAGAGCAAATTGTTTCTTTAGAACAGCAAAAACAACAACCCACTACACAGGTTTTCAGAAAACTGGGACGTTATTTGAGTCCTTATGAGCCAGGCCACCCAAAGTATCAAATGCCAATTGATGAAGAAATCGCAGCCATTAAGAAAGTGAGCTCTGATGAATTGAAAGACTTCCATGCCTTGTTCATGGGCGCACAAGATGCCGATATTGGTGTTGTTGGAGATTTTGATCAAAAAATTATTCAACAGAAACTAAATAAAATATTCGGGAATTGGAACAGTAAATCTGAGTATAGCCGAGTGGTTTCATTTGTAACTACTGTTGATGGTATCAACAAATTTATAGACACACCAGACAAAGCTGGAGCTGCATTCGGTGCCATGATGAAATTCAAAATGAACGATAACGACCCTGATTATCCTGCATTAAAAATGGCCAATGAAATATTTGGCGGTGGGTTCTTATCTAGTCGTTTGGCTGATAGATTGCGCAGAAAAGAAGGTTGGAGCTATGGTGCAAGTTCTTTTTTTAGTGCATCCTCCCAGGATGAAGTTGCCACATTTGGTGCTTATGCCATTTGTGCTCCTGAAAACTTAGCAAACGTTGAAAAAGGCTTTTATGAAGAACTAGACCGTGTACTTGAAGAGGGTTTTACTCAACAAGAATTAGATGACGTTAAAAAAAGCATTTTGCAAAACAACAAACTAGATAGAGCCAAAGATGCCAGATTAGTTCGCACTCTTGCTGCTGATTTAGATTTAAATCGAACTATGCAGTGGGACAAGAAATATGAACAAGCCGTGCGGGATTTGACTTTATTCCAACTCAACAATGCTGTTAAGAAATATTGGGTTCGTGATCAAATTTCAGTAGTAAAAGCCGGTGATTCAACCAAAATGGGAACTGATGAAGATTCAGAATAATCGTTAATTATTTTTAAATGTAAAAAGCCCGTGCAAAAAATACGGGCTTTTTTTAATTGATGTCTACTGCAAATTTCTTTAGCAGCTCTAATGGTACAATTTCCAATGCTCGAATATGCGTTTTCGTCAGATAGACATTGGGTGCCATGTTTTTATCATAAGCTTGTAACCATCTAGCGGCACACAAACACCAACTGTCCCCTTCTTTGAGTCCTTGAAAACCAAAATCAGGATTGGGAGTGGATAAATCATTGCCTATGAACCGAGAATACTCAAGAAAATCTTGAGTTGCTTGGATACAAACCGTATGCGAGCCTATGTCTTCGTTACAGGTATTACAATAGCCATCCCGAAAAAATCCCGTTACAGGGTTTTCTCCACAGACCAATAACTCCTCTCCTAATACATTGATTGATTCGTTTTTTTTCATGACTTTTAATGCACCGCCGCTTTAAAGGAGCATTGTACAACAATATCGACTTCTATTTGCAACAATTCATCTAATCGAACTTTGACAATTTCAGCATCATAGTATTTATAAGCCAATGAAATAAACAGTTCGTAATGTCGATATTCAGCAGCTGCCAATCTTTGGTAAAAATCTTTTATTTTGGGTTCAGTTAATGCCTCTCCAACCAAACCAAAACGCTCTGCCCCGCGTTTTTCAACAATGCTAAACATCAACAATCTATCCAATAAATAATGCTTAGGGTCTTTACGCATGGCCTTCATAAATGAACCAATATAAAAATTGGTTTTATCAGGAACTTGCTGTAAACCCCGTTTTAGCATGATTTTAATCACTTCTCGAAAGTGCGCCATTTCTTCCATCGCCAAATCTATCATTTCTCGCACTATATCGTCTTTATCAGGATAATGCACCACCATAGACATCGCCAAAGTTGATGCCTTGCGTTCATTGGCAGCATGATCAATCAGAAACGAATCGAAGTCAGCCATTACTGCTTTTATCCATTGTGGATCCGTTTTACTTTTTAGGTTATAGGAGTGCATAATATATTTATTTTGTAAGGTGGGTTTACCAGAATGGCATTTAGTTAAGGCGCAACTCATTGAATTGTAAACAAAAAGACTGGTCAAGTGATATACTATTTGTTACAACACAACTATATATCGCACAGGAGACCAGTCTTAATGCTTAGTATCAATCAAAACAAGGGCTTTATTCAACAACAATTTACAAAATTTTCAACAAAAAGTGATTCAGATGGTTTCTTTAATATCCTCACAAATGATGATTTATTTGATAAGTTAGACGAATTGCTCCTATAACTTCGATATTGCCACTTGTTTAAAAGTGGCTATAACTTCATAATAATAACTCGTGAGAGAACAAACACAAGACGACTGAATTTAAGGAATTATACCGTGGAGTTAATATTAACAAACCAAGTTATAGCAATAGATTATTCAAATCCATCTTTATACAACGATTGGTTGATAACAGTACCTGTTGAAGCAAGTCCAGTAATATCATTATCATCAACATCTTTCATTGTTGCATTAGCAGTATTATCAATTGAACCACCAGTATCAATGTCAAGTTGGACAACTGTATAGGTATAATCTATACAAGTAGCAACTTCGGCAGGTGCCAATGAAGTGGGTGTACATGATAAATTACCTACTTGCATTGAATCACTAACTATTAATGAAGTCAAATCGACATCACCTGTATTCTCAACACTCACACTAAATGTAATAACATCATCTAAATCAGCTTCACCTGGATGGTGGTTATCTGTAGTAAGGACAGCTACTTTTGTAACCGATATCGAGGGATCTGCAACTGGAGTAGCCAGATTAAGTGCCGCTAATGCATTAATTCTACCATAGCCCATTTCTAAAGAACGGCCAGGAAAATTCACATCATGGTCATAATCATAACCACCTACTTTATCAGCTGATGATTGTAAAATTGATCGCACTTCAACATTAGTTAAAGTTGGATTATGAGCCATGATTAAACTCGCCACACCTGATGTCAATGGAGCAGAGAATGATGTTCCACTTGTTGATACTATAGAATTATTCAAACTTAATGTAACTATACCTACACCAGGAGCAGAAACTTCTAAATCAGAACCAAATTGTGAAAAACCAGCTTTTAGATCACTTTGATTTGAGGCGCCAACAGCCATAACATTAGTGTTTGAAGCTGGGTATCCTACAGAGGAAGCTCCAGAATTTCCTGCTGCATTGATGATTAATACACCATGATTAAAATAAGCTTCTGATATAGCAGCATCAATCGCTTCGCTAGATCCAACTGACAAACTTAACTGCACAACCCTTGCTCCATTTGCTGCTGCATATAATATGGCATCATCTAACACTGCTCCATTAGGTGCAGAAGCTCCGACTCCACAAATCATAATCGAAGTACCTTTATTATTATTACCACCGGCAATACCGGCTACATTGGTGTTATTATTAGTTTTCGCAGCTACAACACCAGCAACATTTGTTCCATGTGATGTATTACTTGAACCATCGTTATTATTGTTGTCAAAGTCCCATCCTTTCCAGTCATTAATAAAACCATTGTTATCGTCATCTACACCATTTCCTGTACTGGGGTCATTAGGATCAGCCCAAGCATCTTCTCCAGAATTTAACCAAACATTACCAAATGCATCCGCACCTTCGCCCAAATCATTGTGAGAAAATTCTGTTCCAGAATCCAATACTGCAACTATAACACTACTGTTCCCAGTTGTTAACTCCCAAGCATCTTCAGCACTTACCATGGGTAGGTGCCATTGTATATTGTATGAAGGATCATTGGGTAACAATAAATATTTACCAAATGTTGTTGGTTCAACCACTGAAAAATACCCACTATTTTCAAGATCAAGCAGGGTTGCTAAATAGTCCGCATTGTCATCAAGTTGAATATCACTATAACCGGTAGTGGCCGTTCTAAGTATAGTTAAGTTATTTTGCTGTAGATAATCATTTGTTTGAACTGTGCTATAATTAGTTGTAGATTTTGCCGTTATAATACGGGTATTTACTTGAAATTGTTCTTCGCTATTAGGTTCTGTTACCCATAAAACTCCTTTGTCCGTAAAGTAATTTTTGCTCTGATAAGAAAATGCGAAATTTTGCTCTGCAAAAACATCAAATGTGAATAATGACAATACAGATATTAAAACTATTAAAGTGATATTATTCATGTTAGTTAACACTATATATTAAGAAGACAATAGTATAGCTAACAGAGAAGATTATGCAAATATTATTTAAATGTTTATTTACAACTCAACCAATGGGTTAATACATGACACCGCACAAATCTATTGTTTATTGATATTTTTTTCAAAATTAACAATATCTTCGGGCGTATCAATGCCGTGCGGCATGGTTTTCTGGGCTTGTTTTGTGATGATTTTGTAGCCATATGACAGGGCGCGCAATTGCTCTAGTGATTCCGTACATTCAAGTTTTGCAGGGTTTAAGTTAGTAAAGTCTTTTAAAAATTTTGCTCGATAAGCATATAAGCCAATGTGGTGCTTGTAATCAATGTCCTTTTCTAATTGTCGATTGACAAAACAATCTCTAGAATAGGGAATAGCTGCTCTAGAAAAATACAAAGCACAATCATTTTCATCGGTTACCAATTTGACATTATTGGGGTTAATTAAATCTTTAAAATTATTGATCGTTTGATACAGGGTTGAGATTGCCGCTTCGGGGTTTTCTATTAGTGCCAAAACCAATTGCTCAATATTGGCAGCCGGAGTCATTGGTTCATCGCCTTGATAATTGATTACAATGGTCTCATCTGGCCAAGACATGATTCTTGCCACTTGTGCTATTCTATCGGTGCCTGTTGAGTGCTCCGTTGATGTCATAACCGCTTGATAGCCTGATGATTCAACCAACTCAGCAATTCGTTCGTCATCTGTTGCAACCACCATTTGCTTGGCATTTATCTTAGCCGCAGATTCCAAAGCCCAAATGATCAATGGCTTGCCAGCTATTTCAATCAAAGGTTTGCCTGGTAGGCGACTGGATTGATATCTAGCAGGCAAACATATCACTATTTCGGGTTTCATTATATCGGGCTTCATTGAATCACATCCTCAATCATTGCCAAAACCGCCTCTTTGGTTTCTGGTTTGACATTCAACTTCAATACCACTACCCAAACATTGGACAATTTAAAATCCACACATTTCATCGCATCTTTTTCAGTGATAAAAATAGGATCATCATTAGCGAATTCAAAATGTTTTTCCATCAATTTTTCGTGGTCATCTAAGGGGTTTTTTACTATTGCTAAGCCGTTTTCTGAAAGCATATTAAAAAAGCTGTCAGGATGTGCGATTCCAGCCAAAGCATTAATGCGTTGATTTCTAAAAGTTTCAAGCGATCTTTGGTTCTTTATATCACCCAAGGCATAAACCATCAAAGGTTCGTATTCGAAATAATGACTGTCCAATCGCTTACCCTTATAAACCAGCATATCCACTGAATCTAATCGGCTTCTGTTTTCTCGCAATGGACCAGCTGGCAACAGCTTCTCATTGCCCAATCCGTATTTAGCATCTATTAATGCAATTTCTACATCTCTTTTCAATGCATAATGTTGTAAACCATCATCGGCAACAATCACATCAACCCGATAATCAAGCAATAGTTTTTTGGCAGCTTTGACTCTGTTTTTGCCGACAAACACAGGGGCATTTGTATGTTTGGCAATCAACAATGCTTCATCTCCACTGGCTTTGGGAGAAGTTTGTGGTATCACCAACAACGGCTCGTGTTCGCGCTTTCCTCCGTATCCACGAGAAACCACGCCCACTTTCTTGCCACTGGCTTGTAATTGATTAACCAACCAAATCACAAATGGAGTTTTGCCTACTCCACCCACTGTAATATTGCCAACAATAACAACAGGGCATTTGATTTTATGCGATTTCAATAGGCCAATTGTGTAAAGCTTTTTTCTCAATCCACTAAGCAAAGCAAATAGCTTCGACAATACAGTATAACGCAAAGGAATACTTGCACCTTTGTACCATATTTTGTTGAACCTTTGTTGTTTGTTTTTTGGCATTAAGTTTGGCATTAGGATTGAGTAGATACTTGAATTTGGTACAAATTGGCATAGATTCCTTGCTGCGCCAACAACTCTTTATGCGTACCTGTTTCGGCAATTCTTCCTTCAGACATAACCACAACCAAGTCCGCACTTTCAATGGTGGACAAACGGTGAGCAATCACCAAAGTGGTTCTGCCTACCATGACTTTTTCTAAAGCGGCTTGAATAAATTTTTCAGATTCACTATCTAATGCCGAAGTTGCTTCATCCAAGATAAGCAATGGCGCATCTTTTAATATGGCGCGCGCTATGGCGATTCTCTGTCTTTGCCCGCCCGATAATCGTGTGCCATTTTCGCCCAATAAAGTATCGTACCCTTCTGGCAATTGTTCAATAAATTCGTGAGCGTTTGCTTGTTTTGCCGCCTTAACAATCTGTTCAAAATCTTCAGTTTTATTGCCACCATAGCCAATATTGTTGGCAACAGATTCATTAAATAAAACCACATTTTGATCCACATAAGAAATGTGATCTCTGATACTCTCTAAACTGTAGTTATTAATGTCTTGATTGTTCAACAACAATTCCCCGCTTGTATAAGGATAAAATCTAGGGACCAAACTAACCAAAGTACTCTTACCTCCGCCAGATTGTCCAACAAAGGCAACGGTTTGCCCTGGCTTGATTTTTAAGTTCAAATCTATCAATGCCTTCGTTCCGTCACTGTAGGTAAATGACAGTTGCTCAAACTCTAGAGAAACCTCGTTGGCTTTCAGTTTTTCTTTGCCCAAGTCTTCTTCAGAATCTTGATCAAGAATATAAAACACACTGTCCGCTGCTGCAAGAGTCCTTTGTAAAGTGGCGCTAATATCTGCCAACCTTTTCAATGGAGGAATCAAAGCCAACATAGCTGCGATAAATGACATGAATTTACCAGCGGTCATGGCATCTATTGCAGCTGGTCTAGTTGCGAAAAATACGATTAACGCTAAGGCACAAGCGGCAATAAACTGTACCAGTGAAGACGATGCCGCTCGCATAGAAACCACCTTCATATTCAAGTATCTATTTTGATTGTTGACTTTAAAAAATCGAGCAGACTCTTCTTTCTGACCTGCAAAAATACGCACCACTTTTTGTCCTTTAACGACTTCCTGAACCACTTCACTAACCCCAGTCATGGAGTTTTGAATCCTGTGACCAATTTTTCTAAAGCGTTTATTTACATATGAAATAATCAACGCAACAATCGGCAACATGGCAAAAACAATCAAAGTCAAAGAGACACTTTGGTAAAACATCACACCCAAAAATGCAACAATGGTCAATATATCCCTCGCCAAGACAATAACCGTATTAGCAATACCCATTGACATCATTTCAATATCAAATGTCATGCGTGAAATTAATCCCGCTGAAGGTTGCTTATCAAAAAAAGCAGTCGGCAGACGCAGATATTTATCAAACACTTGTTGGCGAATATCAGCAATAATTTTTCTTCCCACCCAATTCATGCCATAAGTACCAATATAATGCCCCACGCCACGCAAGAAAAACATACCGACAATCACCCAAGGAATCATTTTAATATAGTAAGTATCGTGTTTGGTAAACACATCGTCCAACATAGGTTCAAGCATCAATACAAAAGCACCTTGAACCAAAGCATCAAGTATGACACCAAGAACAGAGATGAAAATAACCAATTTATAGACGGTAGCGTACTTCCAAATACGCCCAAATGAGGTTTTCTTTGATTCAGCTGACATTATTTACTGGGTGTTGTGGCAATTGACACGCTAACAAAACCCATGTCAGCCAATACATCCATCACCGTAACCACGTGTTTGTGCGCAGCATTGGCATCGGCTCGTATCACCACTGGGGGTTTTTCATCGCCTTTCAGCAGCCTTTTCAAGCCTGCTGCAATATTGGTATATTGAGAATTCAGCAGTTCATTGTTGTTCAAATAAATACTGCCTTTTTGGCTGATTGAAATAACGATTTGAGATGGCGATTGATTATGAATTTCTTGGGTCGCCTCAGGCAATTGTATTTTTAACTTGGCCTGCTTTTCAAAAGTAGTGGTCACCATAAAAAAGATCAACAACAAAAACACCACATCAATCAAAGATGTCATATTTAGCTTAGGCCCTTTCTTACTTTCATTGCTAAATTTCATATGGATTTACTTCTTTTTCTTTTTATCATCACTGATTGAATCAATCAATTCCATTACTTGTTTTTCAATAATGATGCCTTGATCAATAATTTTAGTTTGAAAATGCCGGTGAAACAACATCGCAGGAATCGCCACAACTAACCCTGCAGCAGTAGTAATCAAAGCTTGCGAAATACCCGATGCCAAATGCGCCGCGTCACCCACCCCTTGTGCATTAATCGCAGCAAATACTTTAATCATACCAATTACAGTACCTAACAACCCCAACAAAGGAGAAACCTCAGCGATAACAGACAGCCAGTTCAAGGGCTTTTCCATTTTATGAATCGCATGGCGACCTGCATCTTCCACCGTTTCCACAATGGCTTCACGCGGTAAATCTCGATTTTTCAAAGCCGCACTCATAACATAACCCAAAGGAGAGTTTTCCTCTAATTTAGAGATATGCGACTCATCCAAATGCTTTGATTTGGACCAACTAATCACCTGATTCTTCAATTCAGAAGGAATCACATCCTTTTCCCGCAACGACCAAAATCGCTCACCTACAATCATCATCGCCAATGTCATCAGAATCAAAATAAAAATCATGACGATACCGCCAGAAGAAACTATTTCAAGCATCTAGAATTGCTCCAAAAATTTAATATCTAGATATTATAATAACTATTGTTGAGATTGTGTTAAAAACTTAATAATTTTAGTGAATAATAAATTGTGAATCATTCTAAAAAATTAAACCGCCCATCAATTAGAACTATAATATTTCATTCGCCTCAGGTTACTTGTTTTTTCTATAGTAGTGATTTTTTCTCCAGTACTCAGTTCGTATATGTTGATATTATCTTGTTTGTCTTTGGCAAATAATAAATTTTCATCTGCATCAAAATTAACAAATGATTTAAACTCAATTTTTTTCACAACATCTAACGAGGTATGGTTAAAATAACTAATTGAATTCGGGCTGACTACAAAAACATTGCTGTCTTTTACATCTGGGTAATACTCACTCTTTAGTTGAAACACACCAAACGTACCTTTGCCTGTTGCAATGCCTTTTCGACCAGATAAATCTTTTGCATCAAATAGGGTAACATCATTTGTCTTGGCATTAACCACGTATAACCGTTGTTCATCTTGACTTAGCAGCATAGCCGTATCCGAATATCTATAGGAAATACTTACATATCCTGTGTAATATCCAGTGGCTGCTCCCAATGCAACTGTTGCCATAAATTGACCAAATTTAACTGATTTTCGACCAGTGCCAGATTCTTTAATGATTTTTTGTTGATTAAAGTCTACCACAGCAACCTCAGATCCCGTCCCTTCTCGCAGATACACCAAAAAATCATCTGAAGAAAAATAACCCGTTGCGATATCAAATGGAGCACTTATTTTTTTTGATTGTATTGAATTATCCACATCAATTAATACAAAACTACTCTTGCTAGCAACTACAAACTTGTTAAGTTGATTGCTTACCGATAAAAAAACTGGTTTAAAGTCTATTTCAGATTGCGCCAATTCAATTGTTTTATTGTTTACTAATTGATAAACACCTATTCCTTTGCCCTTTCTTGATTTTTTTACAAAATAAACATTTTCACCCTCATTCATAGTAGCGAATGCAGGTGCTACTTTTCCTGTTCTTTCTCTTAACACTGGTTTTCCACTATCATTATCTAATACAATTAATTCATATGTGTGACTTTCAGAATTGAAATAATTGGCCACAAAAAGATTGGGCTGTATTGTGACTCGGTATTGGTACTTGGCTTTCCTCTTTGCCAGTTTATTTAAACTCACACCATTTTTCATGTCAATAATATTAATAGAAGAATATCCCCGAACTCCAGGTTTACCGCCTATATACAACGTATTTTTGCTTGGAGACTGTCCAATTAACCTTGCCTTCTTTTCTAATGGATGAGTATATAACAAGTTCCCATCTTCAATTATATAGGCATTGATCATGTGATTCTTCTTTGATTTCATGACTTGTAACGCAATAACCGTCTCATCTACATTAAAATAAGGCTCTAATTGTGAGCCAAAATGGAAAGAAGGTATTTTCACATTCTTCCTAAAAACTTCTTTAAAATCATTGGTTGAATAAACAATCAACTCATCTGTTTCTTTTTTCTTTCTTGTTAGGTATACCACTAAATATTGCCCACTCGGTGAAAAGTATTGACTCATCCTATGAGCAACACCAACCTTTTGAGTTTTCAACACCTTAAATCCATCAGATGAGTCCATCTTCTTTAACTCAAAGGAAAAGACCTTTTTTTTGATTTTATTTGCACTTTCAGCGTAATAAAATTTTGCTGAAGAGTATTGGGTTAAAAATATAAGAGTAATAAAAAGACTAGCTTTAATGATCAAATTCATATGTATATTCCTTGTTTGACAATATGCGAAATTTCAAGATTATACAGCACTATCCTATGAGCTTGCCCGAAAACGGAAAACCTACTGAAAAAAATTTGATTTATGCATATCATTTGTGTGGGCTTGCGTGAAAATCTTTCCAGAATAATTTTGGGTCATATTTGCCACTAATTATCGCTGAATATACCTATATTTTCCTCAAAAACACATCTGGAAAGTATTTTCACGTAAACAAAGAAGCGATAAGATACTGTCTTAAATTAGTGAGTCATTACACATTTAATCAAAAATAGGTTATTCAGTTAAGGTTCAGAAAAAGCTTGTTAAAATTTTCGACCAATACAATTGTATTAACAACCACTTAAACAAAGAGGACTCACCATGAAAACAACAAACAAACTTTTTATCATTGCTTTGTCATTAATTTCTACAAGTATACTGTAAGCGTCAACCAAACCACACTCTATAATTAAATCTCAAAATAACTCATACTG
>CAZLZZ010000011.1:0-20234 GCA_964564165.1 uncultured Alcanivoracaceae bacterium
AGCCCTTGATGTGCTAAATATTAGACAGGACTTATTAATTGCAGTACTAGGAACTGCAAGAAACACTGTAAGTGCATGAATTTTGGAATACAACAAGCATGGCACGATTCAAAATGAGGAAAAACAACCAAAAGCCGTACAGGGCTGGTTTGACATTAATCCTGCGACATAATAATTGCGATTTAAAAGCAAAATTTAGGAACGATGCTCCAATTAGAAAAAAGGTGAGATGAAAGTAAAATGTAAAATCATATGAATAATATTCAAAACCAACCTCAAATAGCAGTGTCATATTTCAAACATAGGAAAATTGTTTATGCCGCATAAGTGACGGATATTAATCCGCAAGGTTAATATATCTGAGAATTTGTAATATATTTTTATTTAATATTTTCTATGTGTGGTAAACTCATTTAGAATATTTAATTGAGTTTATTTTAATGTCACAAAAATTTTCTTCTCAATCTACTGACTCATTTCGACAATTGTTAGAAAAAGCCAATTGTTCCTTAGTGGTTTCTACTTATCAAGCTGGCCAATTGGTTATAGTTAGGGCGCAAGATAAAGGTGTAAACACGCATTTTATGTCGGTCAGTAGGCCAATGGGAATTGCCACCAAATTAAATGAATTTTCTTTGGGCGGCAAATCGACGATTAAAACCTTCAGAAACTTACCAGCAGTTGGTTCAAAAACGGGCCAAGGTGATGGGGTTGATGCTTGTTATCTTCTGCGCAGGATACATCAAACTGGTGCCATTGATATTCATGAAATGGGCTATGATAAAGACGATAGGCTGTGGTTTATTAACACCAAGATGTCTTGTTTGGCAACTTTGGATGATGACTATAGCTTTATTCCACAATGGCGTCCACCTTTTATTACTTCCTATGATTTAACCGACCGTTGTCACTTAAACGGGCTGGGTTTTAGAGATGGCAAGCCCAAATATGTCACCATGTTAGGCGCTTATGACTCGCCAGGCGGATGGCGACAAAATAAAATATCTGGCGGGCAAGTTATGGATATTGATAGCAACCAGGTGCTTGTCGATGGACTGTGTATGCCGCATTCACCGCGTTGGTATAGAAATAAGCTGTATTTTTTATCTTCAGGTGCTGGGCAGCTTATGTCTATGGAAGCAGGAAAAGCTCCTGAGGTTGTGGCGCAACTACCTGGTTTTACCCGTGGCATGGATTTCATCGATCAATATGCGTTAATTGGTTTGTCTCAAATAAGAGAGAGTTCTACCTTTGCGGGTTTGCCCTTAACCAAGCGCATAGAAAAAAGAGAATCAGGCATATGGGTAGTGGATTTAATAAGCGGAGAAATTGTCGCCTATTTAGTGTTTACGGGTTCGGTGCAAGAGGTCTTTGAGATTAAAGTGTTGCCGCACCGTTTTCCAACAATTGTTAATGAAGACAATCCATTGGTGGCAAATTCTTATGAGTTGTCTGACTTGGTGTTGAAAAATTTAGCACCGGTTGATACCACCCAAATAGCCATGGAAAAAGCCACCAGAAGTCACATGAAAGCCAAATTTGATGAAGCTATTGTTGGCTACAGTGAAATCATTAAGCAGCAACCAGATCACCGCGTAGCCAATCACCAATTGGGTTTGTGTTTTGTAGATGCGGCACGTTGGAAAGAAGCGATTGGGCAACTAACTGAGGTGGTAAAATCACAAACAGACAATGCCGAAGCCATGAACAGTTTGGGCTATTGTTATTCAGAGAGTGGCGATCATAAAAAAGCCATGCGGTGGTATGAAAAGTCTATTGCCACTGACAATCAATTTGCCCAAGCTCATTTTAATCGCGGATTGTTGCTTCTTAAAAAGGGCAAATACAAAGAAGGTTGGCCAGAATATGACTGGCGTTGGCAAACACCTAAATTTGTTCCTTTTCAATGCAATCAACCGCAATGGAAAGGTGAGGACATCAGTGATAAACGCTTGCTGGTTCATTCAGAACAAGGCAATGGTGATCATATTCAATACCTGCGTTTTTTGACTATAGTGTCCAAACAATGTAAGGAGCTAATTTATGTTGGCCCAGAAAATCTAGCCGCATTGGTGGCAGAAATTCCAGGCGTATCTGAAAGCCGTGTGCCTGGACAATTATCGGGCGATCGATTTGATGTGTGGTGCCCATTGATGAGTTTAACCCGTTGGCTTGATATAACGCTTGAAAATTTGCCGGCACCAAAACGTTACCTAAATATTCCAAGCCAAGCCATTGTCAGTGAATTACAGGGTGACTTTAAAGTGGGTCTTGCATGGGCGGGCTCTAAAACGCTTAAAGGCGATAAAAAAAGGTCAATGGATGTGAGTGCCTTAAAAGATATTTTGGGTATAAAAGGTGTTACCTATTTTAGTTTACAAATGCCCTTGAGTAAAAAAGAAAGAGAATTTTTAGAGAGTAACAACATTCAAAATTTAGAACCTGAACTTCCTGGGTACGCAAGAACGGCAGCATTGGTTGATCAATTGGATTTAGTCATTACTGTGGATACCGCGATTGGACATGTGGCAGCGGCATTGGGAAAACCCACTTGGATATTGTTATCCAATAGCCCGGATTGGCGTTGGTTGGAATCTGGTAAATCTACTGTTTGGTATCCTACAGTGACATTGTATAGGCAATCAAAAGAATCCAATGACTGGCTCAAAGTATTGAAACAAGTCAAAACAAATTTAATTAAAATGGTTTGTTAGATTGTTTCATCTTTATAGCCATTGTGTCATAATAAAAAAACAATAATCGGGGTATATCCATTAAATGAATAAAAACAATATAATAATTTTAATCGCCGCCATAGTCTTATTTGTTGCAGGCTATGTCACTAAGTCAACCACGCAAGATGCGCCACTTGATTCTGCTCAAATAAAGAAATTAGAAAGAAAAGCAAAAAAAGAGATGAGAAAACAGTCTCCAAATAAAAATACCAATGAAAAAAAACAAAAAAGGCAAAATAGGAAAAAACAAAAGGAAGAAAATAAATCCACAAGAGAGAAAAAACCAAAAAGTAAAAATCAAACCGATGAAGAAAAACAGCTGAAAAACAAAGTCAGGCGGGATAAAAAAATTGACAAAAAATTGATCCAAAAAACCTGGTGGAATAAAAAAGGCGGTTCAAAAATCGAAGGCATGGAGCTTAGTGAAGAAGTTAAAGCCATCATGGATGAGCAAGTAAAAGAACTGTTAAAAACACGCAAGTTAATGGGCGAACAACTGGCAAAGTTAAAAATAGATGGCCAACAAGCCTTGGCAACTGGCGATATCGCTGTTATTGAACGTCATTTAAAAAGCATTGGTGAGTTAGAAAATTTGTGGGCGATAGAAAGACAGTCAGCGATGTTAACTGTTATAGGTGAATTGAGCAGTGAACAACTCATGGCTTTGTCTCAAGCTGGTGGCGGGATATCTGCGCTGGATTGGTTCGATTTTGATTTAAGCAAGGGTGCAACAAAGCCACCCAAGAAAAATCAAAAAGGAAACAACAATAATAAAAGAAAGAAAAGAAACCAAGACAACAATCCAACACCATAACCAGGGATAACCAGATGAAATTGAACTCGGAATTTTACCGTTTACCCTTAAAATTTGATGCGGCCAGATTACTCAAAGAGATTGAACAGATGCCTCAAGAAGCTTGGTGTCCACACCCTCAGGGATTTAAAGACAATGATGCCTTGTTGCTGATAGCAGTCAATGGTGATCCCAGGAACGATTCATTGAAAGGGCCTATGTTGCCAACACGACATTTACAAAAGTGCCCTTATTTACAACAAGTTCTGGCATCCTTTCAGACAATTTTTGGAAGAACTAGGTTGATGCGTATTGGCGGCAAATCTAAAGTGCAAAAGCACATGGATGCCAATTATTATTGGCACCAAAGGACACGTGTGCATGTGCCGATAAAGACCACAAAAAAAGTACGCTTTCATTGTGGAGAACACTCTGTTCACATGGCTGCTGGAGAAAGTTGGATTTTTGATACATGGGAGCAGCACATGGTGGATAATCCCGATGATTTCACGCGGATTCATTTGGTTGCTGATACCGTAGGATCAGCAAGGTTTTGGGATTTGGTCAGTCTTGCAGGGCAGCCACATTTGAAAATCAGAGCAAAACAAGCCAGTAAGCTAATTGAGTTTAAGCCTGATGTTAAACTTAATATTGCTACAGAAACGGTAAATGTGCCATTGGTGATGTCGCCATGGGAGCAAGACAGTGTTATGCAACCAATTTTTGACGACATAGAAAACGTAAAACGCGCACCTACAAAAGATGTAAAAGCGATATTGGAGCTAACGGCTCGATTTAAACAACGTTGGAAGGCTTTGTGGTCTCGGTTTGGCGATAATCAACAAGGATTTAATGCTTATGAGCAAGCACGTAAACAATATTTAGCCTCATTAAAGCCGCATATTGGCCAAGTGGTGTTGCCCAATGGCATGGATCCGGTTAGTTTGATTCGTCAGGGAATGATAGAGCCATCACTGAACATGGATTTGGTTAAAGTTGCAAAAAACATTCCACGAACCATTGGCTCTCAAGCAAACCCAAATCCAAGCCAAAAGCTACAACCTTCCGAATCAAAAGGATCGGGCTTTGACAGGCCCATTATCATTGTGGCGGCGCCAAGATCTGGCAGTACACTGTTGTTTGAAACGTTGTCAAAATCACCATCAGTCTTTACCATTGGCGGAGAGAGTCACTATATTATTGAACGAATTGACAAGTTAAACCCGGAAAACCGCAATTTCGAATCCAATCAATTGACAGCAGATGATGCTGATTTAAAAACCATGCAAGCCTTAAGAGCTGGTTTTTTTGCGCAATTGCATGACCGAAATGGCAATGCGGCAAAGGGGTTGGGCCGCCCAGTAAGAATGCTTGAAAAAACCCCAAAAAACGCCCTAAGAATCCCTTTTTTAAATGCCGTATTTCCAAAAGCCCAATTCATATATTTATACCGAAATCCACGAGAAAATATAAGCAGTATTATGGATGCTTGGCGTTCTGATCATTTTGTAACCTATCCAGATTTGCCTGATTGGGGAAACGAATTCAAATGGTCTTTGTTGTTAACCCCTGATTGGCAAAAACTCAACAAAGCAGCTGTAGAAAATATTGCAGCAGAGCAATGGATGAAAACCCATAACATGATGTTAGATGCACTGGATAATATTCCAAGCGAAAGAATATGTGCGATAAGCTATGAAGAGTTTATTAAAGATCCCAAATCAGAAATAACAAAAATTTGTCAGTTTGCAGGCATAGATTGGGACCAAAATTTAGATAAAGGATTGGCTCTTTCAAAACACACCTTAACCAAACCTGATCCAGACAAATGGAAGAAAAATCAAAAGGAATTGGGAAATGTGCTAGCAAGTACCCAAACAACCCATAAAAGAATAAAAGCCTTTGCAAAAAAGATTAACCAACAGGTAAGAAAGCAACCGTTAAAATCACCGCCAACAACTATCCAACCAAAAGTGGATGCCAATGCGCCATTGGCCAGTGTGCACACGGCAAATTTGCCAGATATTTTAGATAAATACGCTTTTTCTATTTTGGCAACGACTTATCAGGCTGGACGCTTGATTGTCGCCAGACCCGAGGATGGAAAATTAAATACCCATTTTCATAATTTCAACAAGCCGATGGGCATGACGGTTAAAAATGGGCAATTGGCCATAGGCACCAAAAATGAAATAAAGTTTTACCGAAACATGCCCAATGTGGCAAATAAGCTAGAACCTATGGGTAAGTTTGACGGATGCTTTTTGCCTAAAAGCTCGCATGTGACAGGTGACATCGATATCCATGAGATGTCTTGGGTGGGAAATAAATTGTGGTTTATCAATACCCGGTTTTCTTGCTTGTGTACCTTAGATGATGAGCACAGTTTTATTCCTCAGTGGCGACCTGAGTTTATCACCGAGTTGGCGCCTGAGGATCGCTGTCATTTAAACGGTTTGTGCCTGGTTAATGGTATGCCGAAATATGTGACAGCATTGGGCACTAGCAATACCCCGCAAGGCTGGCGAGAAAATAAAGCCGACGGCGGAGTATTGATTGACATTGAGACCAATACAATCATTTGTAAAGACTTGTCTATGCCTCATTCGCCACGTTGGTATAAGGGCAAATTATGGGTGTTAGAATCGGGCAATGGCAGCCTTGCAACCGTCGATGTTGAAACTGGCAAGCTAGAAACAGTAGCATTATTGCCAGGATTTACCCGCGGCATAGATTTTGCGGGAGATTATGCTTTTATTGGTTTGTCGCAAGTTCGTGAAAGTGCGATTTTTAGTGGAATCCCTATTACCAAACGCTTAAAGGAACGCAATTGTGGTATATGGGTGGTCGACATCAAAACGGGTCAAACGGCAGGGTTTATTAAGTTCCAAGGCTCGGTAGAAGAAATATTTTCTGTATCTTTATTGGGTGGCATGCGTTTCCCTGAGATGCTTGATATCAATAACCAATTGATTTCACATTCCTATGTGTTGCCAACTGCTGCATTAAAAGATGTGCCCAAATCAATGCAATCAAAAGTTAATAATGAATCAAATAAAGCAAAAAACCAATGAAGACAATCAACCAAAAAGGCAAGCTTGAAAATCTAAATCACTTTGGTGTTCCTATTTATTCTATTATGGTCAGGGAATTTGTCAAACACCAGCAACCATTAATCGATTATTTTCTTGAAATGCGCAAACAAGATAAAGGTGTGTCAAGAAGCAACGTCAATGGCTGGCATTCTAAAGATGACTTATTTAAAGACAGCAATAAGCATTTGCAATGGTTGACAAAAAAAATTGAAAAAATTGCCATCACTGCGGCCAAACATTTTCATGGAGAAAGCCGTTCTGGTCAACCCGAGATAGGCGCTTTATGGGCCAATGTTAGTGACAGTGGTTCGTGGAATGCACCACATCAACATCTACCGGCAGATTGGTCAGGTGTGTTTTATATATGTGCAGAAAACATTGAAACACAAAGCTCGAATGGAATCACAGATGGCGACTTATTGTTTATTAACCCTTTGCCAATGGGTCCGCGATTTGACCGACCAACCACCATTAGTTATAAACCCATCAATGGCAAGCTGTTAATATTCCCTGCTTATGCCTCGCACATGGTTGCCCCACATTTTCAACAAAAGCCCAGAATATCTGTTTCTTTTAATTTATTTTGGAAAAATGACAGAAACTAGCAGGTAAAGTGTTCTAAAACTGTGAAATCTATTCAGTTTCTAACGGTATTAAGGTAATATTTACGTTATTATAATAAAAATATCTGCTTCCGGGGGCAAATTAAGTGAATCATTCGAAAACAAATACAAAAGTTAATTCACAGAAAAACATCACTACCAATAAAAATCCACTGACTCAAGCCATTTACAATGAGCTGTACAATGAGACGGTTTTTGTGAAAAAACGTGCAGGGATTTTACCTACATTAATTTTAGCCAGTTCTTTGGTGACATTAACCTCTACCAATGTTGATGCAGCAGTATTTAATGTAATGAATACAGGTGACTCTGGAGCAGGAAGTCTCAGGCAGGCGATTCTCGATTCTAATGCCAGTGCTGGCCCTGACGCCATTGTTTTTGATAATGCAGTAACTGGTACTATTACTCTAACTTCTGGCCAATTGCCCATTTATGATGATTTGGCGATTGTTGGACCGGGTTCGGCTAATCTTAGTATTGACGCTAATGCTAGCTCAAGAATATTTCGGATTGACGATTCAACAAGCGATTCAATTAATGTAGAAATCAGTGGGTTGACCTTAACAGGTGGCTCTGCATTAGGTGGCGCAGCAGTATCAAATTACAATGAAAACATTACCATTCGTGATTCTGTGCTTAGCTACAATGATGGGACATTTGGTGGAAGTGGTGCCATTGAATCAGATGGTGGTATAGTTCAAATTATAGACAGCCAAATCACCAACAATACCAGCAGTGAAGCAGGTGGCGCTATTGGTGTATTTAGCGGCAGTTTAATTATTCGTGGTAGTACATTATCAGGTAACTCAACAACCTCTGGAAATGGCGGCGCAATATATGCTTACAATCTTGATACCTTAGTTGTTGACGATTCCACCTTATCCAATAATTATGCAGCAACAGGTGGTGCGATATTTACTGGCTCTTCTAAAGGCTCGGTATTAATCAGCAACAGTACGATTAATAACAACACAGCAGGCGAAGGACAAGGTGGAGGCTTATATAACTCAGGATTTAAATATTATTCGGGTAGCTTAACCATTGACAATACCATGATAATCGGTAACAGTACATCGGGAGATGGTGGTGGAATAGGTTCAAGTGCAGGATCGGTATTCATCAAAAACAGCAGTGTTATCTCTAACAATATTTCAGGAGATGATGGCGGTGGTATCTTTTTTAATGATGTTACCCGCGGACAAATTCTTGATATATCAGACAGTACCATCAATAATAATACTTCTGAAGGTTATGGTGGGGGTGTTCATTTTTATGCAGAAAATCCTGATTTAAGAATAAGGAATACCACTATTTCTGGCAACGTTGCTGACGCTGGCGGTGGCGGTATAGCGATTTATTATGGTTCTAGTAATCTTTATGGCGCAATTACCATTCAAAACACCACTATTTCTAACAACACAGCATCTTCTGAAGGCGGCGGATTAATGTTAGAAGTTGATGATGCCCATAATGCAATATTGATTGAAGACAGCTTAATCACAGGCAATTCAGCAGGCAGTGATGGCGGAGGTTTGCATTTCTATTTTGATGACGGGCTTTATACCAGTTTGATTATCCGTGACACAGTCATATCTAACAATACTGCCGATGAAGGTGGTGGCATGTCGTTTTATGATGATGATGGTTATGATATAGTTATTGCCAATAGCACTATTTCTGGCAATTTCGCATCAGAAAATGGAGGTGGTATCTCTATGTATTCTGATGATGGTGCTTTAATCATGACAAATAGCACAGTCTCGGGAAATACAGCCGGTTCTCGTGGTGGTGGGTTGTACCTGACCCATGAAGATGGTGGTGCCAGAATTGAAAACTCGACTATTGTCGACAATAGTGCGTACTATGGAGGTGGTTTATTTAATAATTCCAGTAAAGTAGCCATTCGAGGAAGTATTATTGCCAACAATAATGCAACCAATGAATATGCAGATATTGGTGGAACGGATCTGTATGTACAATTTAGTTTAATTGAAAGCCCTGAAGCCATATCTTTGGCTCAAAATTTCAATAACGTTTTCTATGTTGATCCTATGTTAGGCTCTTTGGCTAACAATGGCGGGCCAACCATGACCCATGCTTTGCTCGTTGGAAGTCCAGCAATCGATACAGGTTTAAATGCAGCACCATCGGCAGATGATCAACGTGGTATCGGATTTGATCGCATGGTTGGTTTACAAACTGATATGGGAGCACTTGAATCTACAACAGATACTCCTTTAAGCTTTCCTGCTGCCACACAAACTGTGACCAATTTAGATGACAATGGTCTAGGCAGTTTAAGACAGGCAATTATTAATTCAAACAATACGCCAGGCTTGGATGTGATTGAATTTGACCCGGCGCTTAATGGTAGCATCGCTCTTGCCTCTGGTTCGTTGTCAATAACTGATGATTTGGTGATTAATGCACCAGTGCCCAGTGTGATTACCATTGAGGGTAGTGGCGTTATTCCTAGCCAAGCCAATAAAGGTAAGGGTTATAATTATAATAACGGTAATGGCTTGTTTAATATCAATCGTTATAGCGGGCAAGGACGAGACAAAGCATTGGGTGATCCCATTTATAACTTGATGTCCGTTGATATTAATGGCTTAACCATATCCAACAATAATTCTGGCAGTGGTATTTATGTTTCAAATACGGAATTAACTGTTAGAAACAGTACCATTAGTAATAATACAGCCGATTATCAAGGAGGAGGCATAGATATTTATGGTGGAGTGGCTAGAATTTTAGACTCGGTCATATCATCAAATTATGCTTTTAATAATAGTGGAGTAGGCGGAGGCATTTCGCTTAGAGGGTATGGGTCCAATGTACTAGGTTCATTGGTAGTTAGAAACACGGATGTTATTAACAATAATGCCTATAGTGGCGGTGGTATCCAAGTTGATGATGGAGCCAGTGTCGCCATTGATAATTCAACCATATCTAACAATAATTCTTTTGATGATGATGGTGGTGGGGTAAATATCAATGGCCTAAATGGCTCGGTGAGTATCAGTGACTCTATGATTACTGGCAATTCTGCCTATGATAATGGCGGGGGTCTTGCTGTCAATAGACTTGATGGATACAATTTTCATGTCACTTTGGACAATACAACAGTTGATAATAATGATGTTTATAATGGCGATGGCGGTGGCATTTATTTTGATGCACGTGGTCACCAGCTAAATATTCTAAATAACAGTATAATTACCAATAATAATGTTAATAATGGTGGCGATGGAGGCGGTGTTCATTTTGATGCAAGAGGTGATGGAAGCCAGCTGCGAATTGTCAACAGTACTATTAGTAACAACACGGCTGATGGCGATGGTGGCGGAATAAGTTTTAATACCGCGGATGCGCAGTTGGATATCATCAATAGTACCATTAGTATGAACTCTGCTGATGGCGAAGGTGGTGGACTCCATGTTTACAGTACTTACAGATATGCGCCTATCAATATTATAGGCAGTACCTTTGATGGCAATTCAGCGGTTTATGATGGTGGAGGAATACTGATTGTTGGTGATGATTTTTTTGCATCAATATTAATCGAAAATACCACAATAACCAACAACTATGCAGGCGATGATGGCGGTGGCTTGTCCACCTATGCCAATGATGGCTTTTATATGGCTCGATTTACCATTCGTGACAGTGTCATAGATGGAAATGAGGCAGATGACAATGGTGGTGGTATTTATTTCTTTGATCAAGGTGGAGATGCAGATTTCATAATAGAGAATAGCACCATTTCTAATAATACCGCAGGTGGTGAAGGTGGTGGTTTATGGTTTTATAGTGATGATGGTGGCTTTGTACTTAACAATACAACGATCTCTAACAATACTGCTACAAGTGACGGTGGTGGTTTCCATCTTGAATATTCAGCAGACCCTAGAACTATTAATAACTCAACTATAACAGGCAACTCCGCAGATGTTGGTGGAGGCATGTATATTAGTTCTCCAACGAATTTGTTTAGTTCGATTATTTTTGGGAATACAGCAACATTCAGTGGTCAAGATATTGGGGGTAATGAAGATCTCTATATTCAACACAGTTTACTGGGCGATGCTACGGATATTGGCAGTACGACTATTAATGATTTAGATGGGAATATATTCAACCAAGATCCTTTGTTAGGCCCATTAACTAACAATGGTGGCTCGACACAAACTCATACATTAATGGCGGGAAGTCCTGCAATCAATCGTGGATTAAATTTTGCCGCATTAGCCTCTGATCAAAACGATACTGGCTTTGCAAGAACCCAAGGTACACGCACCGATATGGGTGCAGTTGAAGTGGTGGGCAATCCTGTGTTGTCAGGACTGCTAACAGGTGGCCCCATACCAGAAAATGCAGGTGTAGGCACTATAACAGCGGCATTAACAGAATCAGCAGGTGTGCCGACGGTCATAGATTTAACTTTTAGTAGTACGGCTTTACTGGATACCGACTTTGGTATAGACACCAACTTCTTATTCTTGCCAACAGGTGATTTGGTTTCTCAAGATCCGGTAACTATTACCGCAATTGATGATGTTATCTTTGAAGGCGATGAACCCTTTACCGCAACGGGTACTTCTATAAGTGGACCATCACCATTTTCAACCCAAAATGGTATTATTTTAGAAGACGAGTCAATTCCAACCTTCTCTTTATCTCTGGTGGGTGACCCCATTGCAGAAAATGCAGGTGTTGCTACGGTAACCGCCTCACTCTCTGGTCTTAGTGCTTTTGATATAACAGGCAATTTCGTATTCTCAGGAACGGCAACCAACGCCATTGACTATACCTCGGTCAATTCATTGACTATCCCAGCAGGAATGATGATGGGTGACTTTACTATTATTGCTGTTGATGATGCTTTAGATGAAATAGATGAAACGGTTATTCTTGATGTCGATACGGTCACCAATGGTGTTGAAAATGGCGCACAACAAGTCATGACGACTATTATTGATGACGATGCTGCACCATTAACAACGGTAAGTTTATCCATTGTTTCAGTCAATGAAGGAAGCACAGTTGATATTATCTTAACCTTGAATGCGCCATCAGGCCAAGACATAACCATAACCCTAGGCTTTACAGGTACAGCCAGTGATCCTGCAGATTACACAGTATCAAGTAATACGGTGATAATCTTAGCAGGACAAACTACTGGCATGGTAACCATAGCAGCTGTTGCTGATTTGATGCCAGAGCCTGATGAGACTATTATTATAGATATTTTATCGGTAATAAATGGCACAGAAGATGGTGTGCAACAAACCATTGTTAGTGTTATTGACGGTTCATTTGCGCCAATAATGATTCCATCAATGAGTGTTTGGAGCAAGTGGTTATTGATACTAACCATGCCATTTGCAGCTGTTTTAGGCATGAGAAGGCGTAAGAAGCAACAATAGCTTTTCGGCAAAGCTAGCTAAATAAAAAAAACCTGAATTAATTTCAGGTTTTTTTATTTGTTATTCATTAAAGATTTAATAAAATATGTATTTGTACCGCTATTTCCACGTTCTGACATGGCATGATTTTGTCAAACAAATGATCTTTTAATGAAAATATTGTTGTTTTAAGCACTTTAATTTTCAATTATGAGCGATCAATTATCTATTTACCATTAACCCGCGTATAATACGCCGTCTTTTTATAGCTACGCCAAATCTTATGTCTGATACATCTAATACCGCACCTAAAGACCCAGCAACCTCCGTTACTTTCGAAGATCTGAACCTTTCTCCTGAAATTTTAAAGGCGATTCAGAATGAAGGATACGAACAACCTTCGCCCATTCAGGCAGAAAGTATTCCTGCATTGTTATCTGGACGTGATGTTTTGGGACAGGCGCAAACCGGTACAGGTAAAACGGCGGCTTTTGCTTTGCCTGCCTTGTCAAATTTAGATTTGAATGCTAAACATGTACAGGTGTTGGTTTTGACACCTACGCGCGAGTTAGCGATTCAGGTGGCTGAAGCTTTTCAGTCTTATGCGAAGTATTTAAAGGGTTTTCATGTTTTGCCTATTTATGGTGGTCAGAGTTTTGAGCCACAGTTAAAAGCATTAAGACGTGGCGTTCATGTGGTGGTGGGAACTCCAGGTCGTGTGATGGATCATATACGCAGAAAAACTTTGAAGATTGATCAACTTAGTACCTTGGTTTTGGATGAAGCCGATGAAATGTTGCGCATGGGGTTTATTGATGATGTGGATTGGATTTTGGAACAAACTCCTGATGATAGGCAAATAGCCCTGTATTCAGCAACCATGCCAGCTCAAGTAAAAAAAGTAGCGGTGAATCATTTAAACAATCCACTGGATATCAAAGTAAAAAACAAAACAGCGACCGCTAAAAATATCAACCAACGTTATTGGATGGTTAGTGGTTTGCACAAATTAGATGCATTAACCCGCTTGCTTGAAACCGAAGAGTTTGATGCGGTATTGATTTTTGTGCGCACCAAAGTGGCAACCGAAGAATTGGCAGACAAATTAAAAGCCCGTGGTTTTGCGGCCGAAGCATTAAATGGAGATTTACAACAAAGTCAACGTGAACGTTTGGTCAATAATCTTAAAAATGGCACAATCGATATCTTGGTTGGTACCGATGTTGTGGGCCGTGGTTTAGATGTAGATAGGATTTCACATGTGATTAACTATCATATTCCTTATGACCCAGAGTCGTATGTTCATAGGATTGGCCGCACAGGTAGAGCAGGGCGTTCAGGAGAAGCCATTTTGTTTGTTGCGCGTCGTGAACAACGCATGTTACGCATGATTGAAAAAGTCACCAAGCAACCGATTCAACAAATGAAAATGCCAAGTGTTGCTGATATCAACATACAACGCATGCAGAAATTTAAAGACCAAATCAGTGACACTATTGCCAGTGCTGATTTGGGTATTTACCAACAATTGGTTCGTGAATTTCAAACCGAAACTGACAATGACCCTATGCAAATTGCAGCGGCTTTGGCATTGCTTGCTCAAGGTGAAAAAGGCATCTTGTTAAAAGAAGAAAAACATGCGGCTTATGACCATGATACACAGGGCAATAAGCGCAATCCAAGGAACTCTGGTGATTTCAACGATAGCCGAAGTCCACGTGCTGAAGCAGAAGAAAGAACCATAGATAACGAAGCCCAAGCCTTAAACAAACATCCTGATGTTGAGATGCAACGTTACTATGTATCTGTTGGATATAACAACGGTGTTAAACCAGGCAATATTGTAGGCATGATTATTAATGAAGCTGATCTGGATAAGGACTATGTCGGGCACATTGAAATATTTGATGATGTGACTACCGTTGATCTACCAGCTGATATGCCTCCTGAATTGATGAAGCAATTGAGTTCGGCTTTTGTTTGTGGAAAACCCAGCGAATTGCAACCCGTAAAAAAAGGACAAAAAGCCATGATTTCTCCTCCTTCTGGCGGAAAGAGACGTGGTGGAGAAGGCCGCAATGAAGGCGGTCGTCGGCGTGGTTCTAAAAATTATGGCCGTGACAATTCATCTAGTTCATCTAGGGGCGATCGTTCTGGCGGTAAGAAATTTGGTGGCAAGAGAAAACCTTCTGGCGATAGAGACCGTTCGACAAGACGCAAACCAAGGAAATAATACCAATATGGGTTCCCGCCTTCGCGGGAACGACGAACCGATGTTATGGTTTTGCTTTTTTCTCAGGGTTGATTTTTGTATTAATCTCATCCAATGCAAAATTGAGTTTATCCAATAACTTTTTCTTTTTGTCTTCATTGATGTATTTGGATTCAAAAGCAGTTTGGGTTTTTTTGACCAGTTCATCTAATGAATTTTCTTTTAGGTCTAAAGGTTCTAAAACATCTTTATTGGCTTTATCGAACAAACCTATCCATTTTTCTGAGGCTTTGCCATAACTCAATAGGCGATATAGATATTTGCCAGGTTGTTTGTTGTGCATGATTAAACCGCTAATCGTGGCAACTAGCACTAACGGCATTAATAACAAATCTCGAATCCCATCAACGATTAATTTCAATTGAATAACCAACGTATCGCGGATGACTTCTGAGCGTGCGTGTTGTTTCAGTTTTTCTTTACCCATTGTTCGGTGTTAGAGACCTTAAAAAGAGGGGCCTATTTTACTCTTTTGCTTTAAAGATTAAAATAGGCTATTAGTCATTTCTTGAGGGTTTGCATGGGGTTTTACTCAAAGGAATCTTTGAAAATAAGACCGCTGGGATCACAACCTTGAGACAAAACACAATTTTCAAAATTAAACAATCGATCGTCATTGCTTCCAAAAGAAACCCTAACAGCATCGACATAGCCTATAAATGTATTGCCCCAGCCAGAGCCGACACCGATGTTTATGCCAAGGATTAATGTGTCTGATGACAATGAAATATCGGGGCTTGGGTTGTTGTTTATCCAGTCATTAAGTGTGGCATTAAATACATTAATTGTACCCTGTCCAGAGACAAATATCCAAAAGTTGTCATTGAGAATATCATCTAATTGCCAGTTATCAGTGGGTGCTGGATTGATGCCATTGTAGACGCCTTCCCAAATAAGAAAACCTGTTTGATCATCACTTAGATCTAGCGGTGTACCACCATCATCATAAAAGTTCAATCGAAAAACAGGAGCGAAGTGAACGGCTGTTGTGCTTGTAGAATCACGGCGCCAAGCGAAACTTAAATCCTCAACATTGCCCAATGTACGGGTTGGGAAATCTATGTTTGTTGTTGATTGTTGCCAAATTAATTGGTAATCGGCTTTATCTTGACCAGGGGTTTGTGTGTCTGTTGCAAACATCAAAGAACCATTTCCAAACAAAGGCTGGTTGTCATTAATCTCGACTATTGCGTCTGCTCTTACATTGGCAGCTTGCCAACCCTGCGGGGTGATTGGAGTGACTTCAATCTCTTCAAAGGCGAATACTTGGTTTGAAAATAACATGAGAGCAAACCATTTTAGAACAAACCATTTGATGCTGTGTTTATCTGAATTCATTTCTTGTCTCCAATTTGATTCCTTATTTTTATAATAAGGTTTAGTAACCGTTTCTCCAGGTTCTTTTGCTTGTTGTGATGTTTAGAAAATCTAAGTTTAAGGTACAGTTGAGTGAATTCATTGATTGGGGCTTTGACTTGTGGAAATTGTAGGCCGGCAGATTCAGAAAAAGAAGTCACTCCTAATGCTTCTGTTTTGAGTAACCCTTTTTTATTAAAAACAGACAGAAACTGTTGATATATTTTGTCGTATTGATTGAGAATTCTTCTGGGTCTAGTTATATAGAGAAACAGCAAAACAAACAAAGTAGTGGCAATCATAATAACTCCCAACACGATGACAATAGACTTGCTGTTTTGAGAATCAAAGCCAAACACCTCAAATAGAGCCTGTTGCTTAACCGCGTTATAATCTCGTACCCATTTGTTCCATTTGTGACGCATACCATCGTAACGTTCTCCCAGTTTTCTGGCCCAACTGGTGTCGTGCCAACTGCGAGAATTTTGACTCATTAATGCTTGTGAGCCTTTTTCAACACGTTCAGGAGACACAGCAGCCGTGGGATCAACGCGCAACCAACCTTTGTCTTTTATCCATACCTCTGACCAAGCATGCGCGTCAGATTGTTTGACCAATAGATAATCATTGTTTAGGATGCCTCCTTGATAGCCAGTTACAACCCGTGCAGGCAATCCCGCTGCTCGCATCATAACGGTGAATGCAGAGGCATAATGTTCGCAAAAGCCGCTTTTGGTCTCAAATAAAAACTGATCAACTGTATCGCCTGATAATAAAGGTGGAGAGTAGCTGTAATAAAATTCATCTCTGGCAAACAAGAGCAAGGCTTTGTTGATTAATTGTTCAGGAGACAAATTTAATGATTTCCATTGTTGCATCATGTTGGATGTTTTGTCATTGAAACCTTCGGGTAATAAGGTTAATCGCTTCAATGCATCAATTGAGAGAAGTTCGTATGGGTTGTATGTTTTTAAAATTGAAGTGGCTTTATAGTGGCTCAGTTGGTTGATTTTAATTTTGCTGATGAGTTGAGAATCAGACAGTAACTCCGCTTCAGTTGGAACATCGGTCACATAATCTAGGGCGAAAAAGAAATGCTGTCCAGTGGGTTCAAGTTCAACTTCATAACTGACCTGTATGCCTGTATCTTCAAAGGGTTTAGGCCGGTGTACAATACGTTTGTTTTTGTTTCTGCTCCATGTTTTCCCATCAAAGTCCCAAAGAACAGGACCTCTCCAATAGAGTTGAGGGTTGCTTGGAATTTCGCCATCAAAGGTCACTCGAAAGGCGGTTGAGTCATCGTTGAATAGTTGTGAAATGCTGCCCGGTGACATTTCTTCGCTAATGCCTGTTTTTCCAGAGCCAAAAAAATCAGGAGAGCCCCAAATAGGTGTGCCCAATCTTGGGAAAAACAAAAAAAACAGAGCAGCCAAGGGCAATCCAGTCATTAAAAGCCCTAGGGTTTGTTTGATTTCTTTTTTTTCTAGATAGTTTTTACTGTTTTGATGTTGTAACACATACAGGGTGTGGGTAATAACGGCAACCGATATCAATAAATAAAATACCAGCACCATGTCTTGGCTGTAAAAAAAACGGGTTAAAATAACAAAATAGCACAATGTTACCACCATCCAAGCATCTCTTTTGTGCCAAGTTTCCAGCAGCTTTAACACAGTCATGGTGGACAATATAGTAACGCTTATCTCTCGATTTAGCTTAAATCCTTGAAAATAAATAATCGCAAGTGAAAGCATGATGGTAATAAAAGCAACCATCAGCTTTGGCATGGGGTCTAGTTTTTTTGTGGCGGTCAACCATCGACTGCTAACAACAACAATGGTAAGAAAACCAAACCATATTGGCAATCTCGGCAAATGCGGCGAGATAGAAATAACCACAGACAGTAAAATCCAAAAGACCTGTTTAGAGCTTAATGCGTGATAATCGATAGAATTGGTTTTTTTCTTTAACACTATGAATTGTCCTTTGTGGTATTCTGGTCCGTATTTTGTTCTTTTCCAAATAATGCCAAAGCTTTAAGGCAATCTAAATGGTGTTGATTGGAATAGCCAAACCCCGAATTAAACTGCGGTAACTTCAGGCAGTAATCTAACTGATATTGTTTTGCCAACAAAACCCAAGCAGTTAAACGGGACAATTTCATTTCGGTATCTTTTAGTACAATTTGATGATAGTCCAACAACAGTTTTTCGCCTTGGTTTTGTTGGAACTCGCGGCTAATTAATTCACCTGTTTGAGCGGTTCTCTTCCATGCAATTAAACGCATTGGGTCTCCAGATTGGAAGGGTTTCAGACCATGAAACTCATCTCCATGAATGATAACATTGGTTTTTCCTTCACTTTGATCATGAAATGGCAATGCGGGAGGCGAACTCTCAGGAGCTGGATATACCAAGCACTTGCTATCTAAATTTGTCCAAATCCAAGCAAAGAATAAGCCAAATGGATAGGAGGTGTGGACTTTTATCTTGCCACATGTAATCCAGCCTCGTGTTGTTGTTGGTAATTGACATTCAACGGATTGGATTTGTTCGGCAGGCAGTTCTATCAGCTGTTGCTTGGATTGATTATTGTTGATACAAATATCGTATTTGACTTCTGTAGATTTTAGGTGGACAGAGAAAATGGCTTTTTTCCCAGCAAACACAGGTTTGGTGCTAACGCTGTGGATAGTGAGACTGCGAAGGTTGAAAAACACACGGTACATGGCAACTTGAGCCAAACCTACCAACAAAAAAGTCATCATTAAACCCATGTTGTTATTGAAGTTTAAGCTGGCAATTAACATCAAGAAGGTGATAAATCCGAAAAACAACCCCGGTTTTGTAGGCAAGATGAAGATTCTTCTCCAGTTAATTGTTAAGGGCAGCTTTTCAGCTTTTCTGTGCAACATTAAATTGGGTGCGAACTGAGTCAACACTTTTTCTACCCATGATTTGTCCTTATTTTTAAGGGATTCTTGTTTCATTTAATAGGGTTTCTAGTAGCTGAGCAATGGGGTGTTGTGAAGAGGCGCTTCGCAGACGATGTGAAGCAATGGGCAGGAAGGCTTTTTGTACATCTTCTGGTATGACAAAATCCCTGCCTTCAATATATGCCAATGCCTGGGACAGTCTAAACATGGCCAGACCGGCTCTTGGGGATAGGCCATCCACGAACAGATTGTTGTTGCGGGTTTTTCCAACCAATAATTGTAAGTAGTCTTTGACCTCGTCATTGGCATGGAAGTCTTCAATTTCCGATTGCATTTTTATTAATTGTTCAGTTTCTATGACTGTTGCTAGTGGTTTGTTGAAGTCCTTGGAAAACTCTTTGCTATAAAGTTTTCTTTCGGCTTCTCTTGATGGGTATCCAAGAGAAATACTAACAGTGAACCTATCTAGCTGAGAATCCGGCAGAGGGAAGGTCCCAGCATCGTCTGTGGGATTTTGTGTGGCAATAACAAAAAAAGGCTGGTTTAAAGGGTAAGTTTTGCCATCAATACTGACTTGCTTTTCTGCCATGGCTTCTAGTAATGCACTTTGCGTCCTTGGAGTACCACGGTTTAATTCATCGGCAAGCAATAATTGAGTAAAAATAGGACCCTTGAAAAATTTAAAATCCGAGGTTACGGGCTGAAAAATAGATACGCCCAGCACGTCACTTGGAAGCATGTCACTGGTAAACTGAATACGCCTAAAACCCAGTCCCAATACATTTGCCAAGGCGTTGGCGAGTGTGGTTTTGCCTAAGCCAGGTTTGTCCTCAATCAACAAATGTCCATTGGCAAGAACACAAGCAAAAGCCAGTTTGATTTGTGGTTCCTTGTCGAATAGTTTTTGACTTACTGCGTTTATTGCTTCGTGGATAAGGGTATTGTTCAATGGTCTCACCAAAAGATTGTTAATGTATAAATAAGTATAACAACAGTTCAATGGTATTGCATCAATTC
>CAZLZZ010000011.1:20334-34639 GCA_964564165.1 uncultured Alcanivoracaceae bacterium
GTGGTAAATTAAATAAAGTTCAAGTAAAATGAAGTGGAAACAATCTTAAGTATTTATTTTACATGACTGAAATTGCTAACATTTTGATAGTTGATGCATCAAAGCTCGCCAGAGCGTTGACTAAAAAAACTGTCGCTAAAATTAAGCAAGACAGTCAAATATTTCTTGCTGGATCTGTCGCTGATGCATTAGATATTTTACAAGAAAATGCCATTGATTTGCTCATTACTGCCTTGGTTTTACCTGATGGTGATGGCATAGAGATTTGTAAACACGTCAGAAGTAATCAACATTATATTCCTGTTTTGGTTGTATCAGGTGACGTAGACAGGCGTGTTCAGGAACGTTTGATGGATGCTGATGTGACTGATTATTTAGATAAGTCTCAAGGGCAATCAGGGTTGGGGTTTTTTATTAAAGGAATTTTATCTCCAGATGAGCAGGTCAGTGGCCATGTCTTGTATATCGAAGATTCTCGCGTGGTTGCTCATGCCACCAAAAAAGTGCTAACCAATCATGGCTTGACCTCGGATCATGTCTTAACCATTACTGATGGCATCGAATTATTGGGTCAAAACAAAGAGGCTATTGATAAATACGATTTGATATTGACCGATTATTATTTAAAAGACAATGAAACGGCACAATGGTTGATTGAGTATGTCAGAGAGATTCAACAAATCAATAAATTAGAATTGCCCTTAGTTGTAATGACAGGGGATGAAAATGAAAAAAACCAGAAACAAATTCTTAAATCTGGTGCCAATGATTTGGTGTTGAAACCAGTTGACACCGATATATTAATTAAAAAAGTTCAATTCCAAATTCGTTTCAAACAATTTCAAAGCCAAACTCGAAAAGCCAAACTTGAAAATCCTAACGATTAATTGATGGGAAACATCAAGCTACATAAAAGTTGGCTTAATGTAATGTCCGGGGAGTTCGAGCAGGATTATATGCAACGATTGAAGTCTTTTCTATTGGATCACAAACAACAGGGTAATACCGTTTATCCCGCGGGTGATAATGTTTTCAACGCCTTGAATGCTACCCCTTTTGAAAAAGTTAAAGTAGTTGTTCTTGGACAAGATCCTTACCATGGACCCAATCAAGCGCATGGTTTGTGTTTTTCCGTGAACAAAGGGGTTGTTGTACCGCCCTCTTTAAAAAACATATACAAAGAACTGCATCAAGACGTGGGCCTTGAGATTCCCAATCATGGAAACCTACAGACCTGGGCTAATCAAGGGGTGTTGTTGCTAAACAGTGTGTTGACAGTTAACCAAGGTCAAGCGGGCAGTCACCAAGGAAAAGGCTGGGAAACATTTACCGATAAAATCATCTCTGAATTAAACAAACGCCACCAAAACCTTGTGTACATGCTTTGGGGTGCCTATGCGCAAAAGAAAGGAGGCAGTATTGATGGCGCTAAGAATTTAGTCTTAAAGTCGGTACACCCAAGTCCATTGTCTGCGTATAGAGGGTTCTTGGGTTGCAAGCACTTCTCGCAGTGCAATCACTATTTAAAGAACAACAATAAGCTTCCCATTAATTGGCAAATTGACAGTGACTAATGACAAATTCCTAGAAAGGCAATTCTAACGATTCATCAACGGCCAATATCTGTTCTCTAAACTCTTCTTTTATGTTATCCAAATCTTCTTGGGTATCGGCGTCAAACCTTAGTACCAAACAAGGTGTCGTATTAGAGCAACGAATCAATCCCCAGCCATTGGCAAAATCTGCACGTATGCCATCAATTGTGGTTAGGTGAGCATCGGGGAACTTGGCAACTTTTTGGAATTTTTCCATAAAGGCATAGTTTTCACCTTCTTTGGTGTGGCATTTTAATTCCGGTGTGCTAATGCTATTGGGCAGTTCGTCAAACACTTCTATGGCAGGGCGATTCTCCGTGTCTAAGATTTCGAGCAATCTGGCTGCAGCATAAATGCCATCATCAAACCCAAACCAACGTTCATTAAAGAAAAAGTGACCGCTCATTTCCCCAGCCAAAGCGGCTTTGGTTTCTTTGATTTTTGCCTTCATAAAGGAGTGGCCTGTTTTCCAAATAATGGGCAAACCGCCGTACTTCACGATTTCTTTGGGCAAATGTCCAGTACACTTTACATCAAAGATAATGCTGGCACCCGGTTGTCTGGTTAATACATCTTTAGCAAACAACATCAGTAATCTATCGGGATAAATGATTTGACCATCTTTAGTGACTACGCCCAATCTATCGGCATCTCCATCAAAAGCGATACCAATATCTGCATCGGTTTCTTTAACAGCAGCAATTAAGTCTTGTAGATTTTCAGGCACGCTAGGGTCGGGGTGGTGATTGGGGAAACTGCCATCAATTTCGCAGTGTAAGCGAATTACCTCACAGCCAATTTCTTCAAGAACCAAAGGGCCAACATCTCCACCAATGCCATTGCCACAATCTACTACTACTTTTAGCTCATCCTCAAGCTGGATATCAGATGAAATATAATCAACATAGTCATCAACAATGTCCATGCTTTGTTCGGTTCCTGACCCAGAGTCAAGTTCTTCGTGGATAATTGACTTGTATAAATCTTTAATCAATTTTCCTGCTAAAGTTTCTCCATTTAGCATGATTTTGAGTCCGTTGTAATTGGGCGGGTTGTGACTTCCTGTCAGCATCACACCTGATCCAGTGCCCAAGTGATGGGTAGCAAAGTACAATACTCCTGTTGGAACAGCCCCGATATTTATAACATTGCAACCACTGTTGTTTAAACCCTCAACTAGAGCTTTTAAGAGTTTTTCTCCGGATAAACGGCCATCTCTTGCAACTATGATTTCATCTTTTCCTCGTTTAATGTTTTCAGTGCCAATCGCCTGACCTATTAGCCGCACTGCATCGACGGTCAAGGACTCATCAACAATACCACGAATGTCATAAGCCTTAAATATGCTTTCGTCTAAGCGGTTTTCATCGACCATGTTGTTTTCGGGTGGGTTTTCAGCATCACTGTCTTGTTGGTGTCCTATGGCTAAATTGCTGGGCTGTGATTTTCTCCCTGCTTCAACATGAACATAGGCGTTTTTAATGCCTTTTTCTTTTTGCAGTTTTATTTCTCCTAATTTTTTCAAGACAGACAACACAACTGCTACAAACAATAAAATTGACGAAAACATGCCCACAAGTGCAGATAAAGTGGTCATTCCTCGCAAGAAATAAAAGGGCGGTTGATAAGCATATTCAACACTAAAATAGCTGTCTGGAATATTAGTTTTGTACTGTACGGCATTATTTTTAGTGACATAGTTGCCCCATGTTTTTAGCCGAACTAAGCTAAACTTGCCTGCGTTCTGAGTAAGTATTATCCCACCGTCACTGATCTTTGAAACATTCAGGTTTTTGAGTACTTCATTGGTAGGCAAGCTGATAATTAAGAATCGATTGTTCTCATTGTTTAAAATATGAGTATAGTTGATGTATTGAGCCTTTTGGCCGAACAAATGAATTTCAGGAACTGGATTGGTGTTTAATTTTTGGGCACTTTTTAACATGAACAGTGTTGCAAAATTAATGCCCGGAAATTCAATGGGCTTAATCTCATCAAGTGGGGCTTGGGAGACCAAGACTCGAATGGCATTGGGGAGTTTTAGTTTAATCGAATCTGTTAATTGGGAATCGATTAATTGGCCAGAATCTTCTGCCTGGTTTTCTATTAAGCTAGAGTTAATGGTTTCTTCTATTTTTTTATTCAAATCAGAAAAGTTCTTGCTAATTTGATCGCGAATTAGAGTTGTTTGTTTTTCAAGGTTGTTTTTTAATCGGTGTTCTTGAAAGCTGTTGTATAGAGTAACAGTGAAGAGAATCATAAGAACAAATGAAATGATTAATGAAACTGTCCAAAGCACGGTGATGCTAAGATTGCTGGTCATGTATCCTTTTTGTAGGGTTTTATTGTGTTGTGACATATTAAATATCTCAAATATTTAGAGAGTTTAGTAGAGTATAGTGATTTTCTGTATAATTATTTAGTTCCAGAGTGACCAAAACCGCCTTCCCCTCGGTCTGTAAGACTGAACTCATTGACCACTTCTAACTCGACTTGAACAACAGGCACGATAACCAGTTGTGCGATTCTATCACCGATTTCAATTTTGTAGTCTATTGTAGAACGGTTCCAGCAAGAAACAAATAACTGCCCCTGATAATCAGAGTCAATTAACCCAACTAAATTACCCAGCACAAGCCCGTGTTTATGGCCCAACCCTGATCTAGGCAATATTATTGCTGCCAAATTGTTGTCTTTTATGTGCATAGAGATGCCAGTTGGAATTAATTCTGTTTGATTGGCTTTGACCACTAGAGGTTCTGATAAACAAGCACGCAAATCCATGCCAGCAGAACCATCGGTTGAATAATGAGGTAACCCATATTTTTCTACAAAATCCGAATCTAAAATTTTAAGTTCAATTTTCTTCATTTAATAATTCTATCTTATCGAACTGCGATTAGCCACTTCTTAGGGCAAATTTCTTACAACAAGATAGGAAATTGCCCATTAGCCCTGATGGTGTTATTTCATACAATTGGCCTTTTGAGGAATAACATGACAATAAAAAACTGGCCGAAAACAGAAAGACCCAGAGAGCGGCTACTACAACATGGGGCACAAATGCTTAGCAATGCAGAGCTTTTGGCTATTTTTTTACGCACCGGTATTCAAGGTAAATCAGCCATTGATTTGGCTAGGGAGCTATTGATTAATTTTGGAGGATTGGATAAAATCCTTGAGTCGGATTTCGAATCTTTTACTCGCATAAAAGGCTTGGGAAGTGCCAAGTATTGTCAATTACAAGCCACCTTGGAATTGGTGCGCAGACACTATGACTGTAAGGTTTCAGAGTCGAACAGCTTCACCAATCAGGATTTGGTTAGAAACTATTTGTTGAACAATTTTTCTTTTTCAGAGAATGAGGTTTTTGCCTGTTTGTTACTAGACAATAATCACAAGCTAATTAAATTCAAAAAGTTATTTGTTGGTACAATAAACCACTCTCACGTTTACCCAAGAGTGGTTGCACAAGCCTGTCTAAAAAGCAATGCTGCGGCAATTATTTTTGCTCACAATCATCCCTCGGGTTGTTTAAATGTCAGTGAGTCCGACAAATTAATCACCAGAAAACTCATTCAAGTGTTAGAAATGATTGATGTTAGGGTTTTGGACCACTTCATCGTGGGTAAAAATGACGTATTTTCTATGGCACAAAATGGATTTATGTAAAATTCAGGATTATATTTATTTATAAGCTGTATTTTAACCCTAGAGTATATTACACTCGTTAATTAGGTAAATTTTAGAGATAAAGTAAAAAATATTTCATGAGTTACGAAGATAAAGCAGCAATATTGGTTGAAAAAGGCAAATTCAAAAGGGCCATTAAACTAATGTCGAAAGCCATAAAGGCAGATCCAGAAAATCATCAGCTCTTTCGCTTGCGTTTTGAATATGGCCAGTATATTCCTTTTGACGACTTGTATCATCAAGCGGCAGAGGAGTTTTTTCGTGTGTTGTTAAATAAAGACACTTCTGGCAATATCATTCATGATCATTATTCGGTATATTTGAGTACAACCCAAGGTAGGATTGGTTTAAGTGATGATTTGTTGTTGGAATTGGCTGCCATATTTGCAGGTTTCAGCTTTGAAAATGACTCGGTTTATATTATCAATCGTGTTATAAGGAAATCCATAAAATCAGAAAAATTGGTTGATGCCATTGTCTCATTGGTGAATTACTTTATTGACAAAGGTCAAAGACAAAAATCAACTCAGTACGTACAATACATGATAGACTTTTTCCCTAAAAACCCCATGACTAAATACATAGTGAGAGTTTATAAACAGGCTGAAAAGGGTTCTTAATTATTTATTTTTTAATAAAGGAACGACTTTGCCTGTAGATGGTTCAGACCTGCCATCAGACTTGTCATTAGTTTTAATTTTGAAAAACCGCTTAACTTGACTCAATATTCCTTTGCTGTCTATGCCTGCTTCACTCAATAAATCTTCTCGCGAACCGTGTTCCTGATAAGTGTCAGGCAACCCCAAGTTTAACACTTTTACCTCGGATTGAATTTGGTTCAAATACTCATTAATGCCACTACCAGCACCGCCTTTAATCACATTGTCTTCAACAGTAACAATAAGTTTATGCTTGGACTGTATTTGTTTAATCATCTCTTCATCAAGCGGTTTAACAAAGCGCATATTAACAACGGTTGCATCCAGTGTTTCGGCTGCAATTTTTGCATCTTCAAGTGTCGAACCAAAAGCCAAGATAGCAATCTTAGTGCCTTTTCTAACGACTTTTGCTTTGCCAATTTGTATTTTTTTCATTTGCGGTTGAATCGCTACACCTGCTCCAGTGCCCCGCGGATATCTAACGGCTGCGGGAGTTCCCAATGTATAACCGGTGTACAGCATTTGCCGACATTCATTTTCGTCAGCTGGCGCCATCACTGTCATATTGGGCACACAACGCAAGAAGCTCAAATCCATATTTCCCGCATGGGTGGCTCCATCAGGACCAACCACGCCGCCACGGTCAATGGCAAATAATATGCCCAAATTTTGAATGGCAACATCGTGAATCAATTGGTCATAAGCACGTTGCAAAAAGCTAGAATAAATAGCAACAACAGGTTTAACGCCTTCACAAGCCATTCCTGCTGCTAAAGTTACCGCATGTTGTTCAGCGATACCCACATCGTAGTATCTTTTGGGGAATAATTTTGAAAACTCAACCAAGCCAGAACCTTCGCGCATAGCCGGAGTGATTGCCACCAATTTATTGTCATCGCGGGCCATGTCGCACAACCACTGGCCAAACACTTGGGTATAAGTAGGCGAACTGGGTTTTTTGCTAGAAATCACGCCGACTTTTGGGTCGAAAGGGGAAACGGCATGGTATTTAATGGGGTCGTCTTCGGCAGGCTTATAGCCTTTGCCTTTTTTGGTGAGGATGTGTAAAAATTTCGGTCCTTGGGTTTCTTTAATAGTCTGTAAAGTACGCACCAGTTGATTAATGTCATGACCATCAATAGGGCCAAAATAAAGAAAACCCAATTCTTCGAACAATGTCGAAGGAATCAACATGCCTTTGGTGTGTTCTTCCCAACGCGACATAAATTTCCATAACCATGAGTCTCGTTTCATGATTCGTTTGGACGTTTCGCGCATTTTATTGTAAAAGCGGCCACTTACAATTTTGACTAGCATGCGCGCAAATGCACCCACATTGGGAGATATAGACATCTCATTTTCATTCAAAACAACCAACAAGTCAGGTTCTATCTCACCACCATGATTCAATGCTTCAAACGCCATACCAGCAGTCATTGCACCATCGCCTATTACTGCAATGGCCTTGCGGTCGACACCCAGCTGTTTGGAAGCCAATGCCATGCCTAAAGCAGCACCAATAGATGTTGAAGAATGGCCTACTCCAAAAGTATCGTACTCTGATTCGTTGCGCTTAGGAAAAGGCGTTAAGCCCTCTTTTTGCTTGATGGTTTCAATTTGATTTTTGCGGCCCGTAAGAATTTTATGCGGATAAGCCTGATGTCCAACATCCCAAACAATCCTGTCATGAGGAGTGTCGTACACATAATGCAAAGCAACTGTTAACTCAACCGTTCCAAGGCCAGAACCAAAATGACCGCCAGAATTTGAAACAGACTTGATTAAAAAATCACGCAATTCATCAGAAACCTGTCTTAGTTGAGTCTCATCGAGTTTACGCAAATCTTTAGGAAGATTGATTGCTTCCAATAAATTGTCGATTTTTTCAGTCATTTTGAGATTAAATAAATAATAGGGCAGATATTATCCTATATATGGGCTTTTTCGTCAAAGAATCAATAACATCAGTGATTTATCTATGGCGTTTGTTGGTTATGATGGTTAAATACTACAATTTAAGATAATGATATGGTGAAATTTTGTCAAATAGATATTGGAATAATATATGAATTCATTATGGAAAAAAATAGCTATTGTGCTACTGCTTGTAATCGTGATCATTAGTTACATGAACTTTCAACAAATAAAAGTTAATCAACAGCAGGCTCTTAAGATTTTACAACAAATAACTGATACCAAAAAACAGAGTCAACAATTAAACCAACAAATTGAAGTCATGAATACCGTGGCAAATAACTTAATTAAAGAACGGGAAACAGAAAAATCCATCATTGCCATTCAAGAAAAAAACAGCCAAAAAATGATAAATATGACCTACATTGCCCAAGGATTTAGTGCTATATCGGCTTTCAAAGTTTACATCACAGAATTCTATATGATGCATGGCAGATACCCACAAAGCAATGCGGATTTAAAAATGTCACCGCCTTATGAATTTGCAACAGATGTGATACGCACTGTAAGCGTGAGTGAAGGCGGAGTGATAACCATAACTTACAATGAAAAATCAGGAATAGATAATGGCAAAATCAGTTTTGTACCTTTAGAAAAAAATCACCAAATTCAGTGGAAATGTTCAACTAGGGATTATAAAAGCATTACTCAATTTATGTCACAATGCCATTATAACCCCTTGTGATTCATTTGTGTTCATTAAGACCAATTTTCGCAATCAGTTTGCCCAAATACTTCCAAAATCATAGTCTAAGTTTTTGTGAAAAAGCTCTTTTCCCCCCAATCTTCTAGGGTTGTTGCCTGACAGTTTTTTAAATTATTTTAACCTATCAAAACTTGAATGAGAAAAATTGACAATTCACTATCAGTTGGATGCATGAACAAATCAAAGGAATTATCAGCAATGATACAAATACTGTGCTGTATTTTAATACTCATATGTAAGGTGGATTCATCTACCAATGATGATAAATAGAAGTATATGGCTTCGGTTAATATCCATGGTGGGAAATTCCACCTTACTAAGAAACTAGCAAAAAATGGAGAAATCAGCCTGTATTTTACTGTAAAAGATGATCTTTCCCTTGTAGGAAAGAGGCTGTTGTTGACTCCAAAGATAGATTCTCAGGGAACAATTATATGGCACTGTAGCAGCACTATTACCAATCAAAAATTGCCGGCTAATTGTCAATAATCGGCAAATACAGAGTATCTTTGCTTCAAATCTATTCCTTTACAATAATGACTTTGCCATTGCGTTTGCCACTTGCCGCTATGGCAACGGCTTGTTTAATGTCTTTGACAGGGTAGGTTGCATGAATAGGGGCGGATAACTTTCCAGTGGCTATTAAGCCTATAATTGTTCCAAAAACTTCCTTTTGTTGTTCAGGTGTTGAGGTTTTGAACCATTTGGCCAGCCAAAATCCACGCACAGTAATGTCCTTGAATATAATAAGAGTGGGTGCAAGCGAGCAGGGTTCTCCACTCATGGCACCGTAATTTACCAGTGTTGCGCCATCGCTAAGTGTACCACCGAGTCGATCAGTGGCAGAGCCGCCAACAGCATCAATTCCTAGTTTGATGGCAGCAGAATCTGTCGCTACCTTGACTCTTTTGGCAAGACTGAGTCCATCTACAATCCCATCAACCAATACCACATCAGCACCTACTGCAAGCAAAGGTTTAATTAAAGACTCTCTGCGCACAACATTGACCGTTTTTAAACCGCGCATTTTTGCTAATTTTATCAAATAAGAACCGACACCAGAATTAGCGGCGTTTTGAATCACCCAGTCGCCTTTTTGTAGATCAACAAATTCACTGAGCATTAATGATGCCGTAGGCGGGTTGATTGTGATCATAGATAATTGAATGGGATCAACGCCATTGGGAAGCGAAATCAATGCTTTGGCACCAGCCACAATGTGTGTTGACCAACTGCCAAGACCTATAGGTATCAATACCGTTTGACCAATATTTGGACTGTTTACATTTGGGCCGTGTTCTATCACTTTAGCCACTCCTTCGTTACCACCGATAGCAGGTAGAGGTGGTAAAATTCCATATTGCCCCGTTAAAGTCAGAACATCAGAAGGATTGATAGGCGCTGCAAGCATTTCGAGTAATACTTGACCTTCTTTTAATTCGGGTTTATCAAAAGATACCGCTTCGATGACATCTTGTGGTATTGGGCTGCGTGTTTTGTATTGTGCTTTTAACATGTTTTATTCCTGAAAATTGGTAGTAGTTAGTATTGTAGTAGGGTATTCTAACATAAGCCATTGATTTTCAAAAAAGGGAATGGGCTTATGGTAAAATTGAGGATTCTCATGGTAACAAAAAATGTTTAAAATCATACCTCCAGAAAAATTTGAAACCACCTCTTGGAAAAACGGCAAGGGAGAAACTGTGCAATTGGCGATAAGTACAGGTGGCTGTATCGATGGGTTTGATTGGCGTTTAAGTATTGCCAGTGTTATTGAAGATGGGATGTTTTCAGATTTTAGTGGCTATGATAGAAACTTGATATTGCTCCAGGGCGATGGAATTGAGTTGACTCACAATGATACAAGAAATGAAACCAGAGTCGATGAACTGAAAAAGCCATTATCAATTTCTAATTTTTCTGGATCTGACCGAACAATTGGAAGGTTGTTTGGAGGTTCTATTAAGGACTTTAATGTGATGACTAAAACAGGAAAATACAAGGTTGATATTGAAACCTATGTGGAAAAACAAAGTGTAAATTTAAGCTCTTCGACAGTGTGCTTTATCTATTCTAAAAACAATGCTTCAGTCATTAAAACTACTTGCAATGAAGTGCTATTGAGAGCCAATCACTTGATGCAAATAATTGATTACAATGAAGAAAGTAGCGTGGAAGGGTGCGAATTGATTGTTGTGTATTTAAAGGAAGTATAATTTAAAATGGATACAGTACATTTTAGCCATCAAATTATTTACTTTGGTTGAATCATCCGTAATTTACCTTTTAGGCCATTTCAAGCTACCATAAAATTCATTCTTTGGGTATTAATCTGTCATTTCAATTTCTTTCCATTCATCGTTATAATTTAGCCTAACAGTACGTATGGTTTTATTAAGCTCAAAATTTATGTGATTTATATGCTCTGGCCAAACATCTTGCAGTGCAGACATATTGACTTGAAATTTATTCATGTTAGATGTTATAGGTGTTTCTTGATACACCCAAAAGTGTCATGTTTCGCCGATAATAGATATTTATTTAATCTACTGACAGTCTATTGAGGTTTATTGTGATATGGTATCAATTCATAAAAAACAATATCAGGTGAACTCATGTTCTTTCCGTCCTTAAAAAAGTTATGTTTGATAGGTGTTGTCGCTATTAACTTAGTTGGTGTCACTAGCATTGCCAGTATTAAAATGACGCCAACACCACTGGTTGGTTTAAAATATCAAAAGCAACTTCATAGCGGAGAATACAGTGCGGCGATACCGACACCCGAATCGTTGTTAGGTTTCCCTGTAGGGCAACGCACTGCAACGCCAGCTCAAATTGTTTCTAGTCTTAATATTTGGACTGATGCCAGTGATAAGATGCAACTAGTCGAATACGCAAGAACTCATGAAAATCGTCCCCTTTATTATGCGTTAATTTCAACACCGAAAAACCTAGCGAAAATCGAATCAATAAAAAAGGACTTGGCACGTATTTCAAACCCTAAGGATTTAGATAGTTCAGAAGAGCAACAAATCATTGCAAGGCTACCAGCGATTTCATGGATGGCCTATTCTATTCATGGCAATGAATCTTCAGGTTCCGACTCTTCGTTAGCAACGATCTATCATTTAATAGCATCGCAAGAAGATGACGTGAAAGATTTATTAAGTAACAGTATTATTATCATTGATCCTTTAATGAACCCTGATGGAAGAGCAAGGTTTACTAAAGCTTTAGAGCAAAGCCGCGGTATCGCACCCAATGTTGATGACCAGTCAACATTACACTCAGGATTTTGGCCTTGGGGCAGAACCAATCATTATATGTTTGATTTAAATCGAGATTTTATTCTTGGCGTTCATCCTGAAACCATAGGCCGGGTTAAGGCGATTAATCAGTGGCATCCCCAATTAATGATAGATGGGCATGAAATGGGTTCACAAAGTACTTACTTGTTTGCCCCGGCTAGAGAACCAATCAACAAAAATCTTTCACCTACTTCAAAAAAGTGGGGCAATGTTTTTGCCAACGACCAAGCAGCATCATTTGATCAGCAAAATTGGCCCTATTATACTGGTGAATGGTTTGAGAATTTGTATCCTGGATATTCAAGTTATTCTGAATTTCGAGGCAGTATCCATATTCTTTATGAGCAAGCAAGAGTTGCAGAAGATGGTGTTATGCAAGGCAACGACAGGATTTTAAGTTATAAAGAATCTGTTCATCATCAAATGATAAGCACAATGGTAAACTTAAAAACACTCGCAAAACATTCCAAAGAAATATACAAAGATTTTGTAAAAGACAGGCGCAAGAGTATTTCTAACAATAGTCAATACAGTGATATTTCCTATGCAATATTGCCGACTAAAAATACTCAAAGGTGGTTAGGTTTTATACGTTTAATGGAGTTACAAGGCTTTGAGTTGTATCTAACAGAAACTCAGCAATCTTATGGAGATGCGACTAATCAACTGGGTCAAACCGTTACAGCAAAACTACCCAAAGGAACTCTTATCATTCGCAATAGACAACCAGAAGCGAGATTGTTGTCGGCCGTATTAGAGTTTGATGCAAAAATTGATGATGCAGTTCTTGTTGAGGAAAGGCAAAAATTACTAAGAGACGGCTCTAGCCTTATGTATGACACGACCGCGTGGAACTTGACCATGATGCACGGTGTAGAGGCTTTTAGTATACCTCAATTCATCGACTCAAATATTGAACCATACAAAGCGCCAAAGACATTGGGGAGCATTGTTAAAAAGGAAAGCTCAATTGCTTATTTAGTCGATGGTGAAAATGATGCATCGGTTGGTTTTGCTGCACGACTAATGGAACAAGGTATACAAGTAAGAGTGATAGATGAACCGGCGGTATTAGATGGTCAACAATTTTCGCGAGGCACTGTTGTAGTTAATCGATACGATAACGAATTTTTTCAAGGGGATATAGATAAGATCATTGAGTCAGTTGCAAAAGATGCCAAAGTAACTGCAATCGCAATTACTGGAGGCTTGGGTTCTGACTTATTACCAGATATTGGGGGGAAACATTTCAGATTATTAAAACAGCCAAAAATAGCACTTTTAACCCGTGGTTCAGTGAGCCCTTATGATTTTGGTGCGATTTGGCATTCAATCGACTCTAATTTGGGAATTAGGCACTCTCATCTAAGTATGGATACATTTCAATTTAATGACCTACGTCGCTACAATACCTTGGTGATACCCAACTTGATGTTTGGGCAATTGTCGAAAGATGATTTGAAGGCAATCAATAAATGGGTTGAAGAAGGCGGAACACTAATTGCTATTGATAAAGCCGTTTCAGGATTAGTAAAGCCTGATGCTAAAATAAGTAATGTGAGAGTTCTTGCAGATACTTTTAAAGACATTGAGCAATATGATATTGCGCTACAAAGAGAATGGTTATCGCAACAAAGCAGTTATTCCGTTATTGATGATATATGGTCTCATGATGCGGCAAACAAAGTCACTTATCCTTGGGTAAAAGGAGCTAAGGCTATGAAAGAAAAGGATCTTAAAAAACAAGAGCAGTGGCTAGCAAAATTTGCACCTTCAGGTGCTATTGTCGCGTCTAGAACAGATCAAAAACATTGGCTAACATTTGGCACGCCCGAAACCTTGCCAATTTTAGTTTCAAATAACCCTATTTTAATGTCAAACGAAAAATCTCAAGCTGTTGTGAGAATGGGTGTATATACCCAAGTTAACAAAACAAATTGGAAAAAGATTGTTGCATCATTTAAAGACAAACCTGTTTTACGAAAAATAGGTTGGTCAACTCTTCCAGATGAGCAACAACTAACGTTGAGAATGAGTGGATTGTTATGGCCAGAAGCCAGTCAGCGGCTAGCTAACTCTGCTTATTTAACAAGAGAGAGCAAAGGTAAAGGTCAAATTATTCTCTTTGCTAGCCAACCTGTTTTCAGAGGATCTACTATGGGAACAAACAGGCTATTATTAAATGCGCTCGTATATGCTACAGGTTTAGGGACTCAAAATAAAATAAACCTCTAGAAGCTATTTGGTAGAAGGTATTTTAGAGGTGTTTTAGGACAAGCATCATGGAGTGCTTAAAGGTCAAGATCAAAAGCATGTTTCGCGCAGAGCTCGCAAAGATCGCGGAGGTGAAGATTAAGATCAAGAAATATT
>CAZLZZ010000012.1:0-34423 GCA_964564165.1 uncultured Alcanivoracaceae bacterium
ACAATGACAACAGTCAACTCAATCAGGGAATAGCCTTTAAAGTTTTTGAATTTTTTCATTATCTGATTAACCCCCTTGCATCTAGGGCTTTAACTATAGCCAACTTAGAATTTTTAAATGTATCTGCATTTGCTAAAGCAGTATTGGCCTCAGTTTGTTGGATAATACCATCAGCCAAAGAAGTCGCTGCACCATCCGCTGTAATAACAGCCAAAGTTTCGGCAATAACTGCATCAATTGAAGCTGCTGCAGCTACAGCCGCGCCAACTACAGCACTAACACCTGAAGTTAAAATCGCATCGGCAACGGCTAAACTGGTTGACATCACGGATAATGCCAGTGCAGCTGTTGCGGTAGCAAGCTTTGATACATAAATTTGCAGCGAAATTTTTAAATAATACACATGAAAGTCACGGTAATTTTTATATTGGGTAGAAGCTAACCACATATCATAAGCAGCAAAACTTGCTCTGGCTGCTCCGTTTGTTTGTGACAAAACCCTTGCGCAATTTAATCGTCCTGCCAATTCATTAAAACCAACAGCTTTAACATTGTCATCATAGTTGTTTGCATGAGGTTCATTAGGTTTTTCAAATTTCACACCTGCTCCATTTGAGCCATCAAATGAAATCCCATCATTATTTGCATCAATAATCCCACTATCCGCAATCACATAAGCCACATTTGTACCGAATGGTCCAATGTTTACTTGAGAGGCATTATTAGCTGATAATAAACTCGCCGTTTTTAATGCAAAACAAAAATCTAAACCATTAGATAGGTTTGATGTTTCTGAATTGGGCAATAATGGTTCATACCTGTTCTTTAAACTGCTAAGATCAGTATCACGTAAAATATCAAGATTGCTGTTTCGATAAGACCCATACCTAATTTTACCACCACGTTTTTTTTGAACTGATGATTCAATGCCTAATGTAGCAACAGGTAACCACCCTTGATTGTTACCACCTCCACAATTTTCTAGCCCATCATTTCCAATAGTATCTGGACAAGGTAAGCGACTATTTGCGAATATAAAACCAATTATGGCTGCATCCGCTATTTGTAAATCACTTTTAAATTTCTCATTCAGAGTTTGTCTCCCAATCTGGGAGATAAACTTAATGCTAAAAAAACCAATAATGCCAATAATAACCAAGACTATTGACAGTTCAACCAGTGAAAAACCTTTTTGATGATTGCCATAATTTTTATTTATATTAATCATTGCTGAACCCCTTTTGCATCTGCTGCACGTAAGATGTCATCAACTCCACCTGCTTGAGTGAGTAGGGTTGTTGTAGGATTAGGTAAACCACTTCCTACATTATTTTCAAAATATGTGGCATTTTCCTCAGCGTTGAGTGCTGAACTAATTGTTCCAAAGGCTTCTGTTGTGCTTGCTTGAGCACCTACAATTTGACCTACGCCTATTTCAATATCATCTTGGAGGCGATTAATATAATAAACTGCTAAACCAAGTCCAGACCCTGAAAGAATGCCATTATAATAATTAATCAAGGTTTGTTGTTCTGCTTGTTGAACATTTAACAAAGTTAACAATGTATTCCTTTCAGCAATTTGTGCAGCAGTAGCGCCTGGTTGTAATACTGGCAAAGCATCTCTAATTTCAATGATTCGGTTTAATCCAGTCACAGCAGCATCACGTCTATCTTGAAGATCCGAAATAAGCACCGCGCGCTCAACATTCATAGAATCGATAACATCTTGCGCTTTAGCTTGTGCATCATCTAAAATATCTCTGCGTATATTCCAATTATTTATGGCAATTAACTCCGCTGCAGTAGGGTTTGTTGGGTTGACAGGGGTTGGATAAGGGTCAGCAGCTTTGAGAGTTATAATTCTATTTTTTGCATTTGTCGCTTGTGTTTTTATATTAAGGTAACTATTTCTTAAATTATTTATTGCTGTCGCCGCTGTGGTCATTTTGGGGTCAGCCAACCCCAAATGTGAAACAATAAGAGGAAAATTGGCATTTGGATAGGTCACTGTAAAAGGTGGAACCCCAGAATTTCCCGCAGTTCCTAATGCAACAACAGCATCGTCTGCATTGGATTTAGCAGATATAGTGTTGCTTAATGCTGAGTTGGCTTGGTTCAAATTCGTTTGTGCTTGATTGTTGCTTGCTAGTGAGTAATTAGTGAACAATCCATCATTGACAGCTGTTGTGGTATTTGCCAATGTTTGAGCTTGATTTTTTATGTTATTAAAACTGTTTTGAATGGTTTCAGCACTGCCTCTTGTATCATTAATGGTATCTCTTGCGTTGATGATTTTTTCTGCAGAGTCGGCTTTTAATTTTTCGGCTTCTAGTCTAACTTGAGCAGCAATTTCTGCATTACTTACTGTAGTATTAGAGTTATTTGGATCAGTTGATTCCTCAGGAAGAGATATAGTCGCCCCAGCCCTGGCAGCTACATCAATAACCAATGCTATGGCCACTGTTTGTGTAATCAATGCCGTTACACTTAGCCCTATGGCGACACCTGATGCAGATATTGCGACAATTGAAGCTACTACCCCTGTAGTATAAACTGGAATTAAAGCACAACCCACCAACACAGCACAAGATGCAATCGCACTAGATAACAATGCACTAGCTGTTGTTAATGTTGTTACTGCGGCCGCTAAGGTAAATGTTGATAATGCTGTATTGGCAATGCCCAATAAAATTTGCGCGCCAAGAATAACACCAGATAAAGTAGCACTTGCTCTTAAACTCTCTGCGGTTACTAAGTTGTCTTCATGCGTCACTTTAGCATTTGCTAGTAAATTTAATGAGTTTTGAACTGTGTCACAATTTAGAGTACTGGCCAGATCATCAAATGATTTGGTGAAAACGGTATCATCGTAATTTACATTATGCTCTTTATTGGCTGATTCAAAATCCAATGCTGCAGTTGCATTTACACCATCAAATGGAGAAGTTCCCCCATCAGAATTGGTTAATCCAGCAGTAACTATAACGTAAGGAACAGCTCTAGTGATTCCGCCTGGTAGTATTATATGTGCATATGTGTTTGAAAATGTACTGGCTTTGCTATTGGCAATCGCACTACAAAAATCCAGCCCGTTGACATTGTTAAGAGTCGTTACATTTGCATGTGAGTCAGTAGGGTTAAATAAATCCGTGATGTTGGCAAGATCTGCCATATCTGTAGCGTTTCTAAAAACTGCATACTGAACAGGAATTGAGCCAACTCCTACATAATCTTCATTTAATCCTAATGTTTTATACGGAATAGCACCTGTACTATTATTACCACTACAATTTTCAAAGCCATCATCTGGACAAGGAAGGCGATAGTAAGTGGCTATGAAGCCTAATAGTTGGTCATCCATTTTAACTAAAATGCTATTATCAACTTCAACATGCTCACGTTTGACTATATGTGGCATGACATTAATCAATGCCACAAACAAACCTATCATTATCAACATAACGATCGACAGTTCCCATAAACTGAAACCATATTGTCTTGTTACTTTATTGTGTCTATTTATATACATTATCCACCTGATAGAATTCCTACTTCACCGATTAGTGTGTAAATCGGATATAACCTCATCTTTTGCGATATTAAAATTTTGGATATCCAAAACAAACTACCTGACTTATAGCTTTTATATTGCCTTGGTATTGATTCCTAATTTAGATCAAAAAAAAATATAAAGTTATCACAAATGGAAAAATAATTTATACTTTTGGTACAAATTAGTATTTTCAACCTATATCTAGGTGTTTTTATTGATAATTTGTTTTTGTAAGCACCGTTAAATTTATTGTAAAATAAAAAAACTGATAAAATTTATCCTATTGAAAGAAAAATAATTTTCATAGCATTGTGATAAATAGTGCCTGACCAAGAAAGGAATTGTAACGAGAGAAAGCTATTTGAAGAGAATAGCTAGCTACTTGATGAGGATAAAGGAAGGTTTTGGTATTTGCAGTAGGTTACTTCTTTACCGGTCAGGCACTAATAGTCAGCCCTGAAAAAAACATTTTCATCTAAGACAATAATATTACTTTTATGAGTTTGATGCTATTGATACTTAGTTTTCGTATTCGTAATGAACCGGTCTTTATCTTTGGCCATACAATAAACATTAGGCTCATGCAGTGAATAGCTTTTATTTTTGTATTGTTTTTTTGAGTAAGAACTTTTTCAGAAAAGACAAAATCACTTTCATTGTTCTCATTGTCTGTATCTTGTAGTAGCGTGCAATCATAGCCTCTTTGTTTCGAAACCATACTTCCATGTTGATCTTTACCAGTTAAAACAGAAATCGTCTTGAGGCATCCTTGCTTTGGATCCTTCGGACGTATTCAATCAGAAGCAAGGTAGCTGAACGGTTTAATAGAACACTTGGATCGCATATTCTGACTTGATTTTTAGTCAGTATTTCCTATTGAATTTTTTACCAATGTTAGGTTTTATCACTTGCAATCTAGCTCTAGTGCTGATTTTAATAAATCATTTTTCCATGCACTTATTTAAACCCATAAGGCTTATCTCAATATATCATTTTGGCACAAACCATTGTCATTTTGAGCAGTGACCAACCTTAAGCCTGGCGAATTTCAGAAGGCGTTTTCCCATAATATTTTTTAAATTTATGTGAAAAATATACCAAGCTATTATAGCCAACCCCATAAGCAATTTCACTGACAGAATGATGATTTGATTTCAATAAAGTTAAAGCATGTTGCATGCGAGTCTCTGTAATAAATTGAATTGCGGTTTTGTCTAATTCACTTTTACATTTTCTATTTAGTATATGTCGGCTCATAGCCATTGAACTCGAAAGACTTTCAACATTTAACATTGGATCTGATAGTTGCGAAAGTATTTCGTTACGCAATTTATCAATAAATTGACTGGTTTTGTCTAATTGGGTGATTTGCTGACTAAGTTCCACTTTAATAATTTTACGAATTAATTTTCGATTATTAATCAGCCCATTAACTCTTGTCACTAATTCAGATGTATCAAAGGGCTTAGTTAAATAGTCATCAGCACCACTCTGCAGCCCAATAACAACTTCTCGTTTATTGGACTTTGCAGTTAATAAAACAATAGGAATAGTTTTTGTATAGGGGTTATTTTTCAATGCAATTGTCATTTCCAAGCCATCCATAATTGGCATCATGACATCTGAGATGATTAAATCAGGTAAATTCGATTGTGCAAGATTGTAACCTTCTTGCCCATCACTGGCTTGAATAATTCGATAATAATTGGTAAACCTAGATACGATAAACTCACGTAATTCTTGATTATCATCGACCACTAAAATGGTAGTGATGTCACCTGAATTTAAGCTTTTATTTGTTGCTGGTTGAGGAGTCGGTAGTATATCCAAATTTTCACTAATGGAATCTGTGTTTCTTGCTACTGACTCAATTAATTGTGATTGATCAAAATGTTGGCTGCCGTTTTTTAGCCATAAAATAAAATCACACCCTTCTCCCTGCTTATTCTTCAGCTGTACTTTACCGTGGTGTAATTCCATTAATTCTTGAACCAAGGCTAAGCCAATACCTGTTCCTGGCTCCGTTATCTGTTCTGAGTCCTCATCCTGGGTGAATCTTTCAAAAATCTTGGCTTCAAACGCAGGACTAATACCTTTTCCATTGTCACTTACTTTTATACCTGTTTGGTTCATCTTTGATATAACTGAAACTTCAATACAGCTATTTTTACCACTGTATTTAATGGCATTGGCCACTAAATTTGAAATACATTTTTCTAATTGGTCTTGATCAAAATAGAGCATATGTGGATTTCCCGTATTAACAACTAACAATTTTTGATTTTGCTTTTCTGCCAATACTTTAAAACGATTAATCAAATTATTGATTAAATCTGAAACATCATACTGTGCCACATGCAATGGGAAACGACCTGACTCCAAGCGGTTAATATCCAACACCTGGCCGACCAAAGACAACATTTTTTTAGAATTTCTTAATGCCGTATCAATGGGTTTTAGCAGCGAGCGACCTAAATCTTTATTATCACTTAAATATGCTTCTAATGGTGCAATAGTTAAGGTTAGTGGCGTACGAAATTCGTGCGAAACATTGGTGAAAAAGCGATCTTTCAATTCTTGTTGTAGTTTCAACTCATCAGCTTTTGCCTGTACTTCTGCGGTTCTTTCTTGCACTTCTTGTTCAAGCTCGATATTGCGTTGATTCAATTTTGCTGTTCGCCATTTTTGTGTTAGCCATGAGCTAACAACTAAAAAAAATAAAGCAACTAAGGCATAAACCAACCACGCAATCGTACTAAGATACCAAGGAGGTAAGACTGTATAGTTAAAATCCTTTACAGTAATTCTACCCCAAGCATCTTTAGCTTCTACTTCAAATCGATAATCATTGCCATTTAGCAAGGTATAATCCTTGTGACTCTCGGCAGACCATTTAGAAAAATTTTCATTACTACTACCTAACAACCGGTGACGGTAAACCACTTGATTGGCATCTCTTGGGTTTGCTATGCTGTTATCTGCTAATGCGAAATTAATCCTGATAGAGTTGGTCTCTTGGGTGAGTACTGGTAAATCTATTTGCCCTGCACCACCATAAATTTCTTGTTCATCGTCTAAATTTATTACCTGACGAATATTAAGCTTACCTTGGGGTGGCAATTTTTCAAGAAGTTGAGTGTCAGCGCGAAAAATTTCTCCATCGGCCATACAAAACCACAATGTATTGTTATCTGATTTTACAAAACCTTTGTTGCCACTATCCGAAAAATAACGAAATATATTTTCATTTACAACCCAATCATTCTTATTATCCTTGCTAATAAAACCAGTTTGAGTACCAATTTTATACCAAATATTGTACAGTTCATCCTCATACAGTTGATAAACATCCTTGCCTTTGCTATGAAAAATATCTGGTAAATTGTTTAGAAATTGTAATTGTGGTTGTCGGTCTTTTTTATAATTCATTAAGCCATCATTGGTGCCAAAAACCACGCCTAAAGAATTATTAAAAATCACAACGTTATTGAGTCCCAAACCATCTTTATCAATAAATTTATCTACAATGGTGTCTTTTTCATCGTATTGGGCATTTTCGATGCGATAGAGTTCCTGGGTAGAAGTACCTATCCAGATCACACCATTTTCAATGGCTATATAGTGTAGTTCATCCTCAATTTCGGGAATTTTTTTTATTTCCCAACCATTATTTTGATAATTCAATCTAAATAATCCTTCACTGGATGTTACAAATAAAGCGTGTGTTTTATCATCAATTGCAAAGTTTCTTGCATACGGCGTATTGAAGATTTTTTCATGGTTCACCAGTTGTTTATTATTCGTATATTCCATTGCATAAATACCACCAGCTCCAGCGTATAACAGATGGTTTTCATAGGCTATTGCCTCCCAGGTCAGATTCCTACCTGTGTGTATATTTTTGAAATAAGCGGGTTGTAATGGCGTTGATCCTGTTTCAAGTTGCAAGACGCTTTCCCCGACAACAGTGACTTTATCCTTTATTATAGAAATATTTTCCAGGCCGCTGATTTGGCTATCTGTGTCATAATGACTATAGTGATGTGGCGGTATCATCTTAATAATAGTGGGCACACCAGCAAACCAAATAGTACCTTGAAAGTCTTCCATCACCGACAAAAGTGTATTAGTGCCTAAGCCATGATCTTGGGTATAATTTTTAACCAATTGATAATCTGAATTTAAAATGAAAACACCGTTATCTAAAGAAGTTAAATAATAATACCCATCACGTGCTTGTATGCCAGTATAAATATTAATATATTCTGGAAGTTCTTTTGGGTTTAATTTTTGAGTGAGTTTATTATCTGCCCATTCATAAATACCATCCTGATCTGTAATAAAGGTTAAATGCTTGTTTTTATTGCGGAGGATTTTTATTACCGCAATGTCTTTGGGGAAAGTGACTCCTACTTTTTCTATGGTTAATGATGGTTTAAAGGCAATGGTATATAATTGTTCATCAGCATATGATTTAAAATAAAATTCATCATCAATACTAAATATATGGTGCCTACCACCTGGTGCCCCTAAGACTTTTTGCACTGATTGTCCATCCCAAAACATTAAATATTGTTTAGACAAAAACATCACACCGTTAGAATTGGCAGCTGTTGACCAAATTTCACCAAACTGTTTTTCTTCAAAACTCCAGTCATTCAATAATGACTGAAAAACCAACGACCCTGATTCATTGGGGTAATAATAGCCAATATCGTTGGTGGTACCGACATAGATTTTACCATCTTTAGAGATTGAAATAGAGCGAATACGGGATTTTTGAGGAGTCGGATAACTTGACCACTTTTCTCCATCCCATTCAGTTAATCCTGAGCTTCCACCATTGTAAATCAGTCCGTTTTCGGCCTGCACCAGCTTCCAATTTTGATTACCACCTAGGTGGGCAAATGAATCATACACTTCTATTACAGGCAGACCAATCTCAGCATAATCAGTGGCTGATAATGGGCGGGTAAACAAAAGCATAATAAAAATAAATATTTTGATAATAGAGTCGCAATAATAATTAAATGTTATTGTACATGAAATAAAATCGTCTATAGAGTTTTGCATAACTATAAAATAAAAAATTCACAGGACATATATGAACGCCCCCGTCAGGTCAAGCCTTAATTCATGATCTAGATAATGGTTTCGGACATATATTCGGCCTACTAATGAGATTCTTGAACTTTATAATCTCTGGCCTTGATGAGTTCCGTAAAAATATTTTGCTTATCAACTAAATGGTATTAAACGTACCTATATTGGCTATGTATTATGTATTTGATACTATGTATTTGATAATGTATTGACTCGCCGAGATGGGATTCGCACCCACTTGAATGAACGACCTTGCTCAGACGCACACCCCTTAAACCGTTAGCAATTGAAAATATCGAGGAAATCATTTTTAAAATATTTATTGTTAAAGTCAAATCGCTCTTTAGATGGTGCAAAAAATGCCTGTCCATCAACTGTTATTTTATTATCTGGAATAAGTAAGAAACCTTCTTGTGCATTTATAGAAAAACAGCCTCCACCTAGAATATTAAATGTAAAAGTTTTAAATTCATTACATATTGACACAGTTAGTTTTTCAATCATTTCAGGCTCTACACTAATATTGTTTTTTCCTCCAAAACTATGGTATTTAATTTGAGTATAACCAAATTGTTTTAAAACAACTTTTGACGGACATAAAATTGATATTTGATTTTCATTTTTAAATTCAGGTTCTAGAACAAGATCAACATCAATTATCAAATATGACATATCATTAATATAGTAATTAGATATTCCAATTAATGAAGAATCACACAAATATTCACGACATGTTGAGTTTAATTTTTGAATATTCATAATAACTCCTAAAACGGTGTTCCAACAGAGCCAGGAGCTGCTAATCCACAAACTTCCGCTGAGGGAACGCTGCAATGACAACCTGGAGGTGGACCTTGTGCGCCTGTTTTGTAAAGTAATAAGGGGTCAGCACCCTTTTTGATATGTTTCATAATTTTCTCGGTCTTCCACGAGTATTATAACCTACTTTAATTTTAAGTTTAGATTCAATTTAAGACTTAAATTTATTGTTACCAAGAGGTGTTCCTGTTTGGGCACATTTTCTAATTATTAGACGTCAACTAGCTTGGCCGATTTGGCGACAACTAACTTGACCGGTTGGAAATCAAAAACTTTTCTCTATCTTATTTCTTTGTGGTTCTTCTTTCTATAATTTTCTGTATCACAACAATCACCGATGTAGGGTTATTATTGCCAATAAACGTGGATACGTACCCGGTGATTTGCCAGCAATTTTATTTTTAATCGATGAAAACCAAAGACAACCAAGGAATATAAGTGACCAACAGTACCACGGCTAACAGCAGAAGAACAAAGGGAAAGGTTGCTCGATAAAGTTCAGAAATTGATTTTTTAAATCGATAACTGGCAATAAACAGGTTCATTCCCACGGGCGGTGTAAAGTATCCAATTTGCATATTGGCTACGAAAATTATTCCTAAATGTACAGGATTAATATTATATCCAGCTGCTACCGGTAAGATTAATGGCACCATGATGACAATTGCTGCAAAAATATCCAATATAGCGCCCAATGCCAATAATATGATATTAAGTAGAATCAAAAACTGCCATTTGCTGTCTATTTTACTGCTGATGAATTCAAACAACCGAGTGGGTACATCGGCGTTAATTAAATAATTTGAAAAGACTAATGCCACCGCTAGAATTAAAAGGATGCCGCCAACCATTTTCATGCTGTTTAATGCAATGTCAGGAACTTTCTTTAAAGGTATTTCTTTTTTTATGAATACGGTAACAATTAACACATAAAGGGCAGTTACCGCGGCAGCATCGGAAATGACAAGCTTTCCAGAATAAATACCACCAAGAATTACCACAGGAATCATCAGCTCCCACTTGCTTTCTAATAAACTGCGGATAAAATTGCGGAAATTAAACGGTATTAACTCAATATTTTGGTTGCGATTGGTAAAAACTCCATAAACATAAAGCACCACAATCATTAACAAAGCGGGTAAAAGTCCTGCCAGAAACAAATCAGATATTGCTACTTGATACTCCATCTGTTGGGCGATAATACCATACAAAATCAACGGAATAGCCGGTGGCAATAAAAGCCCCAGACTGCCCGAACTGGTAATCAGTCCGAGAGAAAATTTATCCTTGTAGTTCGAGCGAGTAAGCGCGGGATAAAGCAAGCCACCAAGAGCGACTATGGTTACACCTGAGCCGCCTGTTAGCATAGTAAAAAATGCACAGGTAATTAAGCTAATTAATATCAGCCCTCCAGGCATCCAGCCCAGTGCTGCTTCGGACAAGCGGATTAAACGGTCTGCTGTTTTGGCCTCGCTAAGTAAATAGCCAGCAAAGGCAAACAAGGGCAGAGTCATTAATACCGAAGATTCAGTTAGGCGGAATATTTCAAAAAAAATAATGGCCAGATCTTCTTCGATCGACATCAACCCCAAACCAGCACCAGAAACAATCAGAACAAATAATGGCGCTGAGAAAAGTATCAGAGCAAAAATTAATAATGCGCCAACCGATAGTTTCAAGATTCTTGCTCCGCATTATGCTGAGAGTCAGTAAGTGCTAGAATTGCTATTTTTAACAAACGAAAACCAATAACAAAAAAACCAATAGGAATAAAAATTTCAAAAATCCACTGCGGTACTGAACCAAAAGCAGGCATAGGATCTAAAAAATCTAAATAGGTAAGACCAGCGGTTAAATATGCCAGATAAAAGCAGACACTAGCAGATAAAATACTGCCTAGTAACATCACTATTTTTTTAAAGCTTTTCGGCAAATAATGTTGCACCACATCGAAAGCAATATGCTCACCTTTTCTGCCTGCAACCATTGCCCCAAGGAAAGCGATAACCAACACCAAGTGCTGATTCAAAGGTTCTATCCAGCTAATACTGAATGAAAAAAAGTTGCGCAATATTATTTGCAAAACGGTCAACAATATCATGGCAAACAAACTTCCAACCAATAAACTGCTTTCAATAAAGCTTAAAAAACGACAAAGTTTTTGAAAAAATGGTTTAATTGGCACGAAACTCAGTAAGTAATTGTTTTAATTGTTCCAGAGCCTTTGACGAAAATTGACCTTGCTCAACTAATCGTTTAGTTGCTTCATGTGCTTTATGTCTTAATGAATCTTGTTCTTGTTGACTAGGTAAAACTACTTTTAAACCTTGGGTTTGCAAAGCTTTAAATGCCTTTAGGTTATCTAGCCTAGAGTTTTTGTCGATGGTGTTTAGCGTCTTGCCCAGAACCTTGGAAACCAAAACTTGATCAGACTCACTTAATTTTGCAAATGCCTTGTTAGAAAAAGCCAGTGTGGCATAAGTATACATAAAAGGAACATCTATTACATATTTCACTTTTGAATACCATTGAAGTATTAGTGCCGCAGTAGCAGGAGCAACAATGGCATTTATGGCACCTGTTTGCAGAGCCGTATGTACTTCGCCTATACCCAAATATATGGGCGACAATCCAAGTGCATTTGCAATTTTTTCACTCAATGGATCGCTGGCTGGCACCCAAATCTTTTGTTTGTTTAAACCTTCCATATCGGTTACAGGTTCGTTGGTCATGGCATAGGCAAAACCACCGTCAATAAAACCAAAAAGTTTCCATCCCTTTGTCGCAAAACCCTGAATAATTTGAGCATCCATCCGCTCGCGCACATAATCCACCTCATCAAAATTATTGAATATCATAGGTGCGTTGTACACTTGAGAATCTTTGAAATCAGCACTCATCGCACCAATTTCAACTAAAGCTCCTGCTAAAATTCCACGTTTGATTTTTTTTAAAACCGTTTTGTTGTCCCCTTGCACTCCACCAGGATAGAATTTTAATTTTACCCTGCCTTGGGTTTCTTCTTCTATCTTTTTGGCAGCAGTCTTTAAGGTCTTGACGACATAAGTTCCATCGGGGTACGTGGTGCTGATTTTGAAAATGGCGGTAATGCCACTTGAACTGATTAGTATTATAAAAATAACGGCAAATATTTTAATTAGAGTCATAGAATTATCCTACTTAGAAGTATTCTGGACTATCGTCCAATAGAAGTTGTGCTTGAATTTTTGCGTATTCATTCTGCAAAGTCAAATCATACGCGTCACTATTTGCAACAAGTACTTCATTCAACAGACGGTCATGCAGTTCTTGGTCAAAAATCAAACGTGCATATTTTTCAGCATACAGTACTTTTGCAATAAGGTTTTTACCTGCCGAAATAGCAATGGCTTGTTCAAAAAAACCTTTGCCTTTTTCTGGATTGCCACCCAATGCTGGCGGGATCAAGCTGTTTAACACCCCCAAATAAACCCACGGCATACCATTTTGATAACCTTTGTTTATTTTAATGATTTGCTGCATTAACATTTCTACGCGACCCAATTCAGCAATTGAGTTAAAATCATCAGAGGTCAACTCAATATAACTTGCCCAACTGCTGGCAAGGGCATATAAATAGGGCAAATCCTTCTCGTTATCAAAAGCCAAGACAATTTTTTCGAAGGCAGAAAAAGAGGTGGATTTGATGTTGCATGCTTTTTCACTATATAAACAAATGACTTTTTGCGCATGGGAAAAAGCTTTGTTTGACATCTTTAGTTTGCGAACTTCGTCATCTACAAATATTCCACTGTAGGCTGAATTCAAAGAAACTGAGGTCAGCAACAGTGATTTACTTTCTGGATAAGTAATCAGACCACCATCAACCAATAACAAATAAGTCGGCAAACCATCTCGGACAGTTGCTAGATCATTGCTATTTAGTACACCATGCCCGATATTATCAGGTATACGGTGAATGGAGCAGGCATTTAAAAAACTGATAGCCAAAAGTAGCAGTGCGTTGCTCAGTAAGGTGTTGCGAGCTGTCATATTGTTTTTATAGGTTTATGAAAATAAAAGCCCATTATAATGCAAAGCATAACGATATAATGCAAAGCATAATGAAAACAGCTTTTTTAGTTGTTAATATTGCAAAATAAGACCAGACAGGCGTCTACAAGTTCAATAAATTAAAACACTTTAATCGTTATTGATTTATGAAAAAAAGGGTAGACTACCTAATAATCGCCATCCAGCGCCAAATATTAAGTATATCTGCAAGAGATGCTGCAACATAGGTATAAGCACAGGCTTTGAGGATTTGGCGGACGGCTGGTAAGTGCTCCTTAGGGATATAGCCTTCTTCTAAAATCGGCAAAGCCTTGTTGAAACTTGCATCGTATTCTTCAGGAAGAATTGCAGCATACATTAACACCGAAGCTAACATTGTAAAAACTCCTACCAAGGCAGTAAATAAAACCAGATGAGGAATGCGAAAAACCAATCCAATCATTGGCATACTCATCAATATGTAGATGCCATAACGTTGAATAAAGTGGGCTTTGGTTAGATATTTTTTGCGAAGCTTGCTAACTGGTTCATTGTGATAGAACTGTATAGCATGGCCAATTTCGTGAGTGGCAACGGCTACAGCAGACAAAGATTTTCCTTGATAAACTTCAGGGCTTAAACTCACGATTTGCTTGCTCGGGTCGTAATGATCTTCACCTACACCACCCTTAACAACAGTCACCCCATTCAACTTGTAGCGTTTAATTAAATGCAGAGCTAACTCACCACCAGTACCGGGCATTCCCCCTAAAGGCTTATGGTGTTTTTTTAGAATATACTTAACCCAAAGCTGTGGAGCATAAATTAAAAATATTAACAAGGGGAAAATAAACACCATACTGGTCACAATGCCATTTCTAAAATTTGCCTACTTTTATCCAAGTCAATATTTTGGTGCTCACCTAACATAACCATGCGGTGTTGTTTTAGTTTTGTCAGTATAGGATCAATATCATCTTTTCTTAAATTCACATCCGAGAGGCGGACTGGGACTTGCATAGTTTGAAAGAATTCTTCGGTTTTGGCAATGGCTTGATCTATAAATTGTTCTTCATCTGGGTTGTTTAAATTCCAAACACGTTTGGCGTATTGAATTAATTTTTCACGTTTGGCAGTTTTACATATCTTTAAAACTGCAGGATAAACAATGGAAAGTGTTCTCGCATGGTCAATCCCGTGTAAGGCTGTTAATTCATGACCAATCATGTGCGTTGCCCAATCTTGAGGAACGCCGAGTCCAATTAAACCATTTAATGCCATAGTAGCTGACCACATGAGGTTACCTCTTACTTCAAGGTTGTTTTTTGTCTCATCTTTTAGTGCCAAAGGACCATCCTCAATCAAGGTTTGCAAAATGCCTTCGGCGAATCGATCTTGAATTTTGGCATTGACAGGATAGGTTAAATATTGTTCAACCGTGTGTACAAAGGCATCAATCACACCATTACTGATTTGTCTGTTAGATAAGGACAATGTAACCGACGGATCAAGGATAGCAAATGTAGGATAGACCAATGGCGAACCAAAAAATAGCTTGTTGCCATCTCGTGTCATAACACTGCCCGAATTACTTTCTGAACCTGTGGCTGGCAATGTTAATACCACACCAAAATCAATGGCTTCTTTAACTTTGGCTTGTTTTGCCAACATGTCCCAAGGATCGCTGCCTTTGAATAATGCAGCCGCAGCAATAAACTTCACGGCATCAATCACCGAACCACCACCCACTGCCAATAAATAATCAATTTCTTTGTTTTTTATGATGTCTATGGCCTTCATTGCCGTATCGTATTTGGGATTGGGTTCAATGCCTGAAAATTCAAACCATTGGTGGTCATTTAATGCCTCTTTAACTTGCTCATAAATGCCATTAGTTTTAATTGAACCACTACCGTAAATCACCAAAACTTTGGCGTCTTTTGGGATTTCTTTGCTTATTTTAGCGATTTGGTCTTTGCCGAAATGTATACGTGTGGGGTTGTAAAAAGTAAAGTTCATCATAGTTTTATCTGCTGTTAAAATCATCAATAAGAGCTGAAAAATAACACAGAGTAAAAAAAAATGCAATATATGCTTTGCCATTGCCCTCTATTACAGTACCATGAACTTGTGGTTATATTTTTTACAACTGCACCTTTATAAAGATGAGGTAAGAGACAGGCTCTATGACCCTCAGGCAAGCTGTGAACTTTTAATGTTTTAGTAGTGCCAATTCCTGAACTTAAATGAATAATTTAGGTGAATATAAATCAAAGCAGACATTGTACAAAGTTAATAATACGTAATTACTCTTTCACACACTGTCCTAATCAACTTATCTTCACTTCGTTATTACAAGAGAATTTTGCATAACTATGCGAAGCTCTCATGACTTTTTTAAAAATTATTGCCATCTTTATTAGATTCCTGCCTTCGCAGGAATGACAAGGAAAATGGTTTGAGGAAAAAAATGAATATAAACGATGTATATTTCGGAGTCATTGGTGGCTCATTAATTGGTATCAGCGCTATTGGCTTGATGTATACCTTGGGTAGAATTGCGGGTGTGAGCGGTATTATTCAAGCGGCAATATGGTCCAATGAAAAAAGCTGGCGCATCTTGTTTTTAATTGGCTTGCTTGCAACCACCAGTTTATTCCATTACTTCAACCCAGGACACATTGCAGAACGCCAAGGATTTCCTTTAAACTGGTTGGCTTTTTCAGGCGTGTTAGTCGGTTTTGGCGTTGCTTTGGGCAATGGCTGTACCAGCGGTCATGGAATTTGTGGTTTGAGTCGTTTTTCTAAGCGTTCTTTGATTGCTACAATTGTCTTTTTTGCACTGGCACTAATCACCCGTTATGTGTTCCATACGGTGTGGGGAATAGCAACATGAAAAAGAATTTGTTTGGATTGTTGTTCGGCATTATATTCGGGCTGGGTTTAAGTTTTTCAAAAATGACCGACCCACAAGTGGTTCTAGACTTCTTCGATTTGTTGGGTGATTTTAACCCGATGTTATTGTGGGTGTTTGCCTCTGCTTTACTGGTGACTTTGCTGGGCTACAAATTTGTCTTGAAAGCCGAAAAACCAATTTTCGCCAAAGAATACCATTTACACGAAAGAAGAACCATAGATAAACCTTTGATTATTGGTGCTGCATTGTTTGGAATCGGCTGGGGAATTTCAGGCTACTGCCCTGCTCCTGTGATTGGCATGGCGTATATAAATCCGGTTGAGTTTTTGGTGTTTGTGGTTCCTATGTTATTGGCTATTGGCTTGGTTCGATTGTTTAGGTTTAATTGAGTTTTTCTCGCAGAGGCGCAGGGACGCGGAGGTAAAGATCAAAGACGGTTGTGGATAGATGACAATATTTTTTTCTCTGTGTCTCCTCTGTGAACCTCTGTGATACTTACATTTTTTCAGTAACCACGATGATTCCCAATGAGATCCCTGCTCTCGCCTTAGGCTCGGCTGGGATGACGGAGGTTTTGTTATACCAACTTCCCTGGATTTAAAATATTATTCGGATCAAAGACTTTCTTAATCCCTTTCAATAACTCAATCTCAGCTTCACTTCTTGAATAACCCAAATAAGGCTTTTTAATCAGCCCTACTCCGTGTTCTGCGGAGATGCTGCCGCGCATTTGTTGGACAAGTCCATAGACATGTTTGTTGACGGTTTCACATTCGGTTTGGAAATCGGCTATGTTCATTTCTTCGGGCTTGATAATATTGAGGTGTAAATTGCCATCGCCAATATGACCAAACCAGACCAGTTCAAATTGTGGATAGTGCTGTTTTACTAACGCATCCAATTGCTTCATGAATTCGGGCACCCGCGATACTTTGACCGAAATGTCATTTTTATAGGGCGAATAATGGGCAATGGATTCGCTGATGCCTTCGCGGTATTGCCAGAATTGGCTGGCTTGTTCTAACGATTGAGAAATCACACCGTCGAGAATATCACCGCTTTCCATGCCTTGTTCAAAGACTTGCATAACAGCGTCTTCATCTTCGTCAAATTCGCACAGGACATAACACGGTGCAGACTCATCAAAGGGTTGATCGAGTTCTCTGTGGTTGCAGACATGGTTTAAAGCGATGTCTGTAAAGAATTCATAAGCAGATAATGTGAGTTGTTTTTTTGCCAAAGTAAACACACGCATCACCGAGTCTAATGATGATAATGCCAATAGCATCACCGATTGTTCAACAGGCGGTTTGATTAATTGCATGGTGGCTTCTACCACTATGCCAAGTGTGCCTTCTGAACCAATCATTAAATGGCGCAAGTCATAACCGGTGGCATTTTTTATTAATCCTTGATTTAACTCTAATATCTCGCCAGTTGCTGTGACCACTTTTAATCCAGCCACATAGTCGCGAGTCATTCCATAGCGCAAAACTCGAATCCCACCGGCATTGGTGGCAATGTTTCCGCCTATTTGACTAGAACCAGACGAAGCAAAGTCAACTGGATAGAACAAACCTTTGTCGTCGGCAAAGTTGTGCAATTGTTCGGTAATAACACCTGCTTGCACCCTCACTTGTGAATCATCAGCGTTAAATTCTAATATACTTCGCATTTTTTCTAATGACAAAACAAACTCTCCTTGGCTAGCCACTGCTCCACCACTGTAACCTGTTCTGCCGCCGGATGGAACTAACTTGAAACAGAGTTTATTTGCCAATTTTACAATCGTTTGAACTTCTTCAACGGTTTTGGGAAATAGCACGGCGCTTGCATCCACTTGATTAAAACGAGTCCAGTCTTGTCCATAGACCTGCAAGTCATCGTTATCAACAGAGTAGCTTATATTAGCCATTTCTAATTTTAATTGATTAATTATTTTAAGTTTTTCCATGAGCGGTTTACAATATGTCTTTTAAAGTTCCCAATTATATAGGATTGTATAGGATTATGAGTAAGCTCTCATTAAGTAAAGAGAAAATTAAGGTCGTTTTATTAGAAGGGATACATCCTTTGGCCCAAGATGCCTTTCGCAAAAACGGCTATAACAATATTGTTTACTTAAAAGGAACACCCGAACCCCATGAATTAAAAGAACTTTTATCTGATGCGCATATTTTAGGTATTCGTTCTCGAACTTTTATTACCCCGGACATTTTGAAATCGTGCAATAAACTGATGGCTATTGGTACTTTTTGTATTGGCACCAATCAGATTGATCTTGAAAAAGCCCGAAATTATGGCATTCCAGTATTCAACGCCCCTTTTTCCAATACCCGTTCTGTGGCTGAGTTGGTGTTGGCTGAAATTATTTTCCTAATGCGAGGCATCCCGCAAAAGAATGCCGCAGCGCATCGCGGGCAATGGATTAAATCAGCAGAAGGATCATTTGAAATTCGTGGCAAAAAACTGGGCATTGTTGGATTTGGGCACATTGGTTCTCAATTGAGTGTGATTGCTGAATCTCTGGGCATGAAAGTGTATTTTTATGACATTGAAAACAAACTACCGATGGGCAATGCACAACACACAGAAACTTTGAATGAATTATTGGCAAAAGTCGATGTATTGAGTTTACATGTGCCCTCAACACCAGAAACCAAGAACATGATCGGCAAAGCGCAACTGCAAATCATGAAACCAGGAAGTTTATTGATCAATGCCTCACGTGGCGATGTGGTAAATATTGAAAATTTAATCGAACAATTAGACAATGAACACATCAAAGGGGCGGCATTAGATGTATTTCCCCAGGAGCCGAGTAGCAATCAAGATCCTTTTGTTTCAGAACTCATCAAGTACGATCAAGTGATAATAACACCACACATAGGTGGCAGCACGTTGGAGGCCCAAGTTAATATTGCCAAAGAAGTCAGTCAAAAACTCATCAAATACTCTAACAATGGCAGCACTTCTACAGCGGTTAATTTCCCCCAAGTATCTTTGCCAGAAATCGGCAACAATCAATCTCGTGTCATGCACATTCATCAAAACAAACCGGGCATGTTAGAAAAAATCAATCACGTATTTAGCAAACATGGCATGAATATTACCGCATTACATTTGCAAACCGAAGGTGAAATTGGTTATGTGATTATGGACGTGGATTGCACAGAAGTAAATGACTTGAAAACCGAACTAAAATCTATTGATGGCACCTTAAGGGTGCGTGTTTTGCATGGAGGTTAATACACCTATTCGAGATTTGCGCCTTAACGTAAATGGCGGTATTTTTTGTGCTCCATAAAATCTACGGCATCCTCTTAGTAGCATTATTCGCCACAATCTCTACAGCTATCGCTCAAATCCCAAGCATTAAAGCCTTGGCAGTTAGCCCTTTGGTGATTGGCATTGTTTTAGGGATTGTCTTTGCCAATACCATGCGAAATACAGTGCCCAATTCTTGGGGACCTGGTATTTTATTCTCAGCCAAAACCTTACTGCGCATTGCCATTGTTTTTTATGGATTTAAAATAACCTTTCAACAAATTGCCAGTGTCGGTCTTGAGGGACTATCTTTATCAATCATCATGCTCAGTAGCACTATGATTATTGGTACAATAGTTGGCATTAAATTATTAAAAATAGACAAACACACCGCTATACTGATTGCCTCTGGCAGCGCAGTGTGCGGCGCAGCTGCAGTTCTTGCCACCGAGGAAGTACTTAAATCTGAACCACATAAAACGGCAATAGCTGTGGGGACGGTGGTTTTGTTCGGTACTATTTCCATGTTTTTATACCCTATTATGTTCAAAATGGGAATTTTGAATATGAATTATACTCAATTTGGCTTATACGTTGGTAGCAGTATTCACGAAGTTGCGCAAGTAGTGGCAGCTGGTGGAGCCATAGACAACATTTCAAGTGACACCGCATTGATTGTAAAAATGACGCGAATCATGTTGATAGCACCCATGTTACTGATCTTGGGTTTGTTTATAGCCAATGCCAAAAGCGCCATCACACATAAAAAAAGCAAATTGGTGGTTCCTTGGTTTGCCGTGCTATTTATTGCTGTAGCAGGCTTCAATTCTTTGCAGCTTTTACCTGTCGACTTAGTTACTGGGATCAATCACGCTGACACCTTTCTATTGACCATGGCGATGACAGCACTGGGTATGGAAACACAGGTTTCTAAATTTAAACAGGCTGGCTTGAAACCCCTGTTATTGGCACTGGTTTTATTTGTTTGGTTGGTGGTTGGAGGTTATTTTTTAACCTTAATTCTCTCTTAGGCATTCTTCTAATTAACAATCGTAAAAAATTATTTAACCACAGAGTCCACAGAGATAAAAGCAAAAGATTTTATTGTAAAACAATACTAAAATCATTCAGTTTTATACCTTATTTCTAATAATATCCTTAAGTAGCCTCTGTGTGCTCTGTGCTCTCTGTGGTGAATCCAGGTTATCTACCAAGTGCTTGTTCTAAATCTGCAATCACATCATCAACATGTTCTAAACCTACTGAAACTCGAACCAATCCATCAGTTATGCTGGCATGCAGTCTATCACTTTCGGATAACTTGGAATGGGTAGTTGAAGCGGGATGGGTGATAATGCTGCGGGTGTCGCCTAAATTGGCAGACAGGGAACACAATTTTATGGCATCAATAAATTTTCGTCCAGATTCGATTCCACCTTTGACTTCAAAGGCAATTATATTACCACCTTGTTTCATTTGTTTCTTAGCTATTTTATATTGGGGATGTGATTTCAAAAAGGGGTATTTGACCCAATTGACTTGTTCGTGTTTTTCAAGAAACTCCGCTACTTTCAAAGCATTTTCACAGTGCCTGTCTAATCGAACGGGCAAGGTTTCCAAACTTTTTGACAGTATCCAAGCATTAAAAGCAGACAATGAAGGGCCTGTATTGCGTGCAAACAAGTATATTTCTTCGATCAAATCAGCACGACCAACCGCCACACCGCCCAACACCCTGCCCTGACCATCAATCAATTTGGTGGCTGAATGAATCACAATATCTGCACCAAATTCAATTGGTGTTTGCAAATAGGGAGTGGCGAAACAATTGTCAATGATCAATATCAAGTTATGCTTTTTGGCAATTTGTCCGAGTTTTTCTAAATCCAAAATATCTACCGCCGGGTTGGTTGGAGATTCCGCATATAAGATTTTTGTATTTGGATTGATTAAACTCTCCACTTTATCGATTTCATTAACATCGAAATAGCTGTGCTCGATATTCCATTTTGGAAAATACTTAGTCAACAAGGTATGGGTTGAACCAAATACACTTCTACAAGAAACAATGTGGTCCCCGCTGCTCAATAAAGCGGCAAAGGTCGAATAAATAGCAGCCATACCAGTAGCAAAGGCATAACCTGATTCCGCCCCTTCCATTTGGCAGATTTTTTCTACAAATTCCGAGGTATTGGGGTTTGAGAAGCGGCTGTAAATATTGCGTTCTTTTTCTTCTGCAAATGATGCACGCATGTCTTCGGAGTCTTCAAAAACAAAACTCGAGCTTAAATACAAAGGACTAGAATGTTCCAAAAATTGACTGCGCTGTATTTGAGTTCTGATGGCCTGGGTTTCAAAGTTTTGGGTTTTCATAATAACCTTCATAGTAGTTCACATTAATTTTAGCATAACTTGTATGACCCAAATCCATTTGGATATATGCTTTTAGATTTATTAAACCGAATATTTGAATGGAGCATGTAAATGATTCCGCGTACAAGAATGATTATAAAAAGCAGAAGTATTAAAAAGTAAATAGCAACAATTGTGCTATGTAATCAGTGTATCCATTAAATCAATCATAAATTCAGCATCTTCTTGTTCTTGATTTTTCCAACGCTCAAAACCCAAAGAACCCAAAACACCTGGTCCTTTTTCAATTGTATGCATGTTATTTAATAATTTTCTAATATCCTCAACACGATGTGCCAACTTAGGTCCGACCAAAAAACTGTGTGTAATCACTGATATTTCACTGATAATAATGGGTCTAATCTGGCTTTTAATAAATTTTGACATATTGTCATAAGATTCTTTCAAGAAAAAACCCGCATCTGACTCTTGGTTGATTAGGCTTTTGGCAACCATCACATAACTACCTAACTCACTGATATTAACATTGCCTTTGTTTAAATCAGCAGGTTCTAACATGATCATTCCTATGGTGTTGACCTCTGCGTCATCCGCCATTGATATATTGCAGTTTTCTTTTAAATCCTCGACACTTGAGACTTCAGAGTCTGTGCTTACACAAATCACCGCTTCATCCGATTTTCCTAAAGGGGCAGCAATTGCCACAAAGCCTTTGTCTCTAATCAAAGTTGAAGCGTCATAAGGATTGGCAAAAATCAAATCAATCTTATCTTCATCTATTTCTTTTCTTTGATCATTAAATGAATCAAACAACTCCAAGTGAATGGCTTCACTCAGTTGATTCTGCATCCAAGTATTAAAAATATACCAACCAGCTATAAAATCTGGTGAAAAATCTGGACCCACAGTCATTTAATATGTTGTTCAACATATCAATTCTCATGAAATTCTCCTTTGAAGTGTTACTTATATAAATAAAATCCCAGTATACTTTAAGCACTAGCAAAAGCAAAATACATTACTATTAAAACCATATTATTATAGTAAACAATTGTTACAATGCCACATTTTACGACCTTTTAAATTTTACCAACATGCAACCCAACCAAATGGTAAAAAATACTCTGTTAGTATAAGAGGCCTTCATTAACAGTATTGTAAGTCTAACACATTATTAGACATGGTGTTTTGAATAATACTAATGAAAGGCCTGATTTTTTTGACTCTTAGACTGCGTTATCAGCATTTGATATAAAAGCACCCTGCATTCACAGAAACCCATTACTAAAAAAAACCAACTTAACAGGAGGTAACAGGCAAAGGGTTTAACTCACCCACGGGAATCACAAGCAAAGCTGCAATAACTTTACTCAACAACACGTAATAGCTATAAAAAACGCTATCAACCTAGTATAATCGCGCCCTTTTTAGAATACATCAGAAAATAACATTATGATAGTTACAGCAAATATCGGCATTCAGTTTGGTTCCAAACCATTATTTGAAAACATTTCCATGAAATTTGGCAATGGCAATCGCTATGGATTAATAGGCGCGAACGGTTGTGGGAAATCAACATTGATGAAAATCATAACAGGCGAGTTAAAAGCAACCAACGGAACGGTCTCATTTGATGAATTTGATAAGATTGGAGTATTGGGACAAGATCAATACGCTTTTGAAGAATATTCAGTACTTGATACGGTTATCATGGGCGACAAAGCTTTGTGGAAAGTCAAAGAAGAGCGTGACAGCATCTACAATCAAGCAGAAATGTCAGATGAAGATGGGATTCGCGTGGCTGATTTAGAAACCGAATTTGCTGAAATGGATGGCTATTCTGCTGAAGCCCGTGCTGGAGAGCTATTAATGGGCTTGGAAATTGAAGAATCACAACATTATGGACTAATGAGCGAAGTGGCTCCGGGTTGGAAATTGCGGGTCTTATTGGCACAGGTTTTATTCTCTAATCCTGACTTTTTATTGCTTGATGAGCCGACTAATAATTTGGATATCAACACCATTCGCTGGCTGGAAGATACGTTAAACGCTCGCAAAGCCACCATGATTATTATCTCACATGATAGACATTTTTTAAATTCAGTTTGTACTCACATGGCTGATTTAGATTATGGCGCGTTGCGCTTGTTCCCTGGAAACTATGATCAATACATGACAGCTGCGACTCAATACAAAGAAAAGCTACAATCAGAAAACGCCAAAATGAAAACCCAAATTTCTGATCTGAAACAATTTGTAAGTCGATTTTCAGCCAATGCATCCAAAGCCAAACAAGCGACATCCCGACAAAAACAATTGGACAAAATCCAGCTACATCACATTAAACCCTCCTCAAGAGTCAATCCCTATATTGTATTTGAAATGGAAAAGAAATTATTCAGAAATGCCATCAGCATTAAAGACATGACCAAGGGTTTTGATGGTATGACTTTGTTTAAAGATTTAAATTTCACCTTGGAAGTGGGCGAGAGGCTGGCTATTATCGGCCCCAATGGCTCGGGCAAAACCACCTTGCTAAATTGTATGACTGAATCGATTGAAGCAGATACTGGTTCGATTAAATGGTCAGAAAATGCCAATATTGCTTATTTTAAGCAAGATAATATTGCAGAATTCAAAGAAAATATCACTGCTTTTGACTGGATGATGCAATACAAGCACAAAGATGATGACGAACAATCAGTTCGCAGTGTTATGGGTCGGTTATTGTTTTCTAAAGAAGACTCTCGCAAGAAATTAAATGTATTATCAGGTGGTGAAAAAGGCCGCATGATGTTCGGTAAAATCATGTTGCAAAAGCCCAATATTTTGTTCATGGATGAGCCAACCAATCATTTGGACATGGAATCAATTGAGTCATTGAACTTGGCCTTAGAGAATTACGAAGGCACTTTGATTTTTGTATCGCACGACAGACAATTTGTATCTTCAATTGCTACCCGCGTTATGGAAATGGAACACGGAAAACTACATGACCACCGTGGCACTTATCATGAATACTTGATTAAACAAGGGATTCTTAACTCATAGATAAAAATTGAATATTAAAGGCTAAAAATTGAAAACTGAAAACAACATACAACTATTAATATCCCCCATCAAGATGATTTTATTGCTGGGGGTTTTGTTCACTTCCCACACATCTTTGGCTTGGAATGCCGCAGGACATCATCTGATGGCTGCGATTACTTGGGATTTAATGTCCACTCAACAACAAGATTATTGGGTGGATATTCTAGAACACCACCCGCGTTTTAAGAAAGATTTTAAAAAACACATCCCCAAATATGTTAAACGCAATCCACAATCTTATAAGGAATGGGTTTTTCGCAGGGCATCAACTTGGCCAGATATTGCCCGGGGCATCCCTAAAAAGCAAAAAGACAAATACCACCATTCTAAATGGCATTATATCAATTATCCCCTGTATCTAGATAAAAAAATCAATACCAAGTTCCTCAATAAAAGCACTAAATGGAAAGGGAAATTCCACAACAATTTAAATATTATTCAAGCTTTAAAAGGCAACCTTGAAGTTTTATCTAAACAAGACTCGACAAAAAAAGAAAAAGCCTTAGCACTTTCTTGGGTACTGCATTTAGTGAGTGATATTCACCAACCTTTACACAGTACAGCTCTGTTTTCCAAAAAATATTTCAGAAAAGGCGATCGCGGAGGAAATTCCTTAGAAATTTCTGGACAAGGTCACATTACCAATCTTCATTGGTATTGGGATTCAAGACTGGACACAACGACCTCATTTAGAATTATTGAGTTAAAAGCAAAAAAGCTCAGTATTAAGTATTCTAATTTAAGTATTAGTAAGAAAGGAGGGTCTATTAAACAATGGACAAAGGAGTCTAATAAAATAGCCGAAAAACACGTCTACACACCCAAAATATTGAATCTACTAAACACCCATGAGCAACAAAACAAGCCACAACCTACAGTGTTCATCTCAAATAAATACGACAAACAAGCCAGAGAAATAGCACAACAACAAATCGTACATGCTGGGTATAAACTGGCTGAAATATTAAACAATATCAGCAACTAATCGCCCGCCATTCCCGTGAAGTCGCGCTTAATGTCTAGTTTGTCCGACCTTGTGGATATCTTTTACAATCATCGTCTATTTTCAACCAATCAACTTGGCTTTCGGTATAAATATGATAGCTTGGTTTAACAAGATTGGGGTCATCAAGCGAAGTAACCGAAAGGGTAAAGCAATCATGATGTCTGACATCCCTAAAAGAAAGGGTAGAACCGCACTTGTCACAAAACCCACGCCATACGTATTCTGATGATTCCCAAACCCCGATATAGAAACGCGAAATAGAGTGCAATCACTTGGTACGTATAGTGAATAAAAAAAATACGTTGCCACCTTATTGGTGGTTAGGCATTTTTTTGATTTGCTAGACGTGCTAAGGGGTTGTGTTATAATCGTGTTTTCTATATCGGGATTTGGGATTGCTATTCTTTGGGTTTATGGGCTTCCCAAATCACTTGCTCAACTTTGAAGTCCATCCAAGTGGTGACTGGAGAACCTGCGATTTTTTGACACATTCGGCAATGACAGTATTCCGAAGCGAAGGGTTCTGCTGTTGTTGTATACTTTATTACGCCACATAGACACCCACCTTGCAACTTTAAATTGTTAGTCATCACTATTTCACCCGTATTTTTATAGAATCTTAGCCCATTTACGAGATAAGTCCATCAAAATTTATTACAGTAAATGAGATACATTTAACTGAGAGCTTGTCCGAGAAAGAATACTCTACTGCGGAAAAGCTAAATTTTTTTAAAATTTATCCTTAAAAGGCTAATCCTTAACAGGGATACGCTTTAAAATTTCCAATAAATATCTCCAAAATTTTTGTGTCGAAGAAATACTGGCTTTTTCATCAGGAGAATGGGCACGTTTTATGGTTGGGCCAAAGGAAATCATATCCATATCCGGATAATTGGCACTCAATATGCCACATTCCAATCCTGCATGATAGGCAATCACTTGGGGCTCTGTATTAAACACATCAAAATAAATGTTTTGTAAAACAGTTAAGATTTTAGACTTTGGATTGGGTTTCCAACCAGGATAATCGCCATCCAGTTTAACCTCAAAGCCTCCCAACTCAAAAGTACCTTTCAATTGATTCGCCAAATCTTGTTTGCCGACTTCTGTGGCACTTCGAGTTAGACATAAAATTTTTATTTGCCCATCTCCCATCACCACTCTTGCCAGATTATTAGATGTTTCAACCAGCCTTTCAATATCTGGGCTCATGCGAAATACACCATTGTGAATGCTGTAAATGATTTTAATTAAAGACTCTTGTTCAGATTTTGACAAGCAGTATTCTGGCAAATCGATTGTCTCTATGATTATTTCAATTTGAGGTTCCATTGACAAATACTCTTCAATGATTTCGCCAGCCAGAGATTGAATAGCATTATTGAATCGATTGACATCTTCGCAAACAACTACCGAGCAACTTTCACGGGGAATGGCATTGCGCAATGAACCACCATCAATACTGGCAATTAAGGCATCGTCTTTGATGGCAAACAACAAACGATTCATGATTTTATTGGCGTTAGCAAAACCTTTGTGAATATCTATACCACTGTGACCACCTCGCAAACCTTTTACAGTTAATTTAAAGGCATGATTCACCACAACCTCTTCCACAACCTTTTGCTTGTTGTAAGATTTTGTTGCTGTCACATCTATTCCACCAGCACAACCTATGGCAATTTCATCGTCGTCTTCGGTATCTAAATTGAGCAATATTTCAGCATCCAAATAACCCGCCTGCAAACCCAATGCGCCGGTCATTCCTGTTTCTTCATCAATGGTAAACAATGCTTCCAATGCGGGATGAACAATATCTGTTGCAGCAAAAACAGTCATGATAGCCGCAACTCCCAATCCATTATCTGCACCTAAGGTGGTTCCGTCAGCCTTTACCCAATCGCCATCAATCAACATATTAATGCCCTGGGTATCAAAGTCAAAATCGGTATCATTGTTCTTCTGACAAACCATGTCTAAATGCGATTGCAACACCACTGTTTTGCGATTTTCCATGCCTTGTGTGGCAGGTTTTTTCATGATTACATTGCCAATAGGGTCTACAAGTGCCTGTAAATTGTGCTTATTGGCAAATTCCAATAACATAGCAACCACTTTGTCTTCTTTTTTTGAGGGCCGCGGAATAGCGTTCAAATCCGCAAAGTTATTCCACAATGCTTTGGGTTCTAGGTTTCTGATTTCTGATGACATGTTTGTCTCTTTTGTGATTATCAATACAGAGTATTTTAACCAAAAGACGACAAAGGTAAATGATGGAAATCAATTAATTGAAATTAACATCTTCACACTAAGAACAATAAGCAACAATGCAAACACTTTTTTTAGTATTGGCACGGGCAAAATATGAGCCATCTTTACACCCAATGGCGCGATTAGAAAACTGGTGATAGAAATCAATATTACTGCTGGTAAATAAACAAAACCCAACATAGAACTATCCTGACACATAGGGCAAGAAGTATTGCTCCAACCATTAATCACATACCCCAAAGTTCCAGAAAGAGAAATAGGCAATCCAATTGCAGCAGAAGTACCGATGGCTTTTTTAATATCAACATTTCTCCAAAGCAGATAAGGAACCGTCATCGACCCACCACCAATTGAAACCAAAGCCGAAATGGCACCAATGCCACTGCCCACAAAAAACAAATGTTTGGCTCCTGCTTCCCTGGCATGTATGGCTGGCTTTTTATCCCAAAACATCTGCAAAGCCACAACCCCCATAAACACTGAAAAGAAAACCGCCAAAAACAAAGAACTTGCCAACGAGGCAAAATAAGTTGCCATAAAAGTGCCAACAACAATCCCGGGACTCATATTTTTCACATAATCCCAAAGCACCCCACCACGCAAATGGTGCGCCCGCAAACTGGCAATCGAAGTCACAATAATCGCCGCCATAGAACTGCCCAATGCTAAATGCAGCACTTTTTCAACTGGCATTCCCATCACCAAGAACAAACCCGCCAACACCGGCACCATAATTCCACCGCCACCAATGCCTAATAGCCCAGCCATAAAGCCAACGATTGTGCCTAATATTAAGAAGTACAGAATGTATTGTGGTTCTAACAGCATGCTATTTTCATTTTTTTATGGCAATTATATCGCACAGCGGCACGGTGACCCAGCGACAGACTAAAAAGGTAAACTAGTAATGTATATAGCTTTTGGTTCTTCTACTATATATTTATTTAACTCGTTAGTATTGTGAAAACCTCTTATTTTGGAACGATATAAATTAGCAGTCTCGGTATTTTCTATCTCTTTTTTTCTTGCAATTGCAATATCAAGGTATTCCTTTTCAGTATCAATACCAACATATCTACGATTTAGCAAATTTGCAGCTATGCCTGTGGTAGAACTACCTGAAAAAGGATCTAATATCCAAGCTTTAGGCTTAGTAGAAGCTAAAATGATACGGGTCAATACTGATAATGGTTTTTGTGTAGGATGCTTGGTACAGCTTTTTTCCCATAAAGCAAGTGCAGGTAATTTCCAAACATCTTTCATTTGTTTATTATCATTCAATTGTTTCATTAACTCATAATTATAATAATGAGGAACTTTTTTAGATTTTCTTGCCCAAATAATTTGTTCTGTTGAATGTGTAAAAAATCGACATGAAAAATTTGGTGGTGGATTGCTTTTTTGCCAAGTGACAATGTTTAATATTTTAAAGTCTAATTCGGTTAAAATTTGCCCAACACTAAATATATTGTGCATAGTTCCACTAATCCAAATAGTGCCATCATCTTTTAATTTTTCTCTAGCGAGCTTTAACCATTCTCGATTGAAATTGTTTATATATTCAAAACCCAGTGACTTGTCCCACTTACCTTTGTTAACAGAAACAATTTTACCACTTTGAATAGATAGGCCATCATTAGATAAAAAGTAAGGAGGATCAGCAAAAATCATATCAAATTTAAAATCAAATTTTGAAAGTTTTTTAAAGCAATCACCTTTTAACAGATTAAAAGTTCTATCTTTTGATTTAAAATAAGACTCCATATTTAATTTATCATACCCTAAAAAGATTCAACATATCACTGCTTTAAGAACCCATATTTTTAACAAAAACAAGGGCAACAGTATTTAATTATTCCTCGACTTGACTTAAAATCCAATCAATCCAACTGGAAATTGTTGACGCCCTTCTAGCAAAGGTTGATTCAGAACCAATTCTGTACAAATTTGACTCTTTCATTAATTCGACTATTTTCTCTCTATTTGGACATTCCCCCGTCTTGAAATAAAGATTTAACACCTTATTAAAAACTAAGTGAGAAAGAATTAGCTTGATAAAAACCAATTGTCTATCCAAAATTGACAAAGTAAATAATTCTTTTCCTTGTCCTGTTAAATAGTAATTAACCACTCTCTTTTTTGTTGTTTTCTCAATTAACCCTAAATACCTTCCTGCATCAGTATAATAATTTGTCTGCCGAACATCAAAATCATAATTTTCAGTTATGCTATCACGTTCCATACTAGTCTTTTCATTTAACAACTCACATAGATTTATTACTCGTTCAAATGAATCTGACTGAGGGAATGGAAAACTAGGTTCATTTTGAATTTCAACTTTATATAAAATTTTCTGGAGCAGCTCATTATTAATAGTTCCTTCACTAATTGCATATTTTTTTTCACGAATTAATTTTAACGAGTTATAGTGGTCTATATCTTCAAAAACATACTCCCTAAAATGAAAAACTCCATTTGAATATGTTAAAAATAAAGGTCTTATTTTTTTTTCTATCTTCGTTGCCCACAATCTATACGGATAATACATTTGACGAATTAAAAAATTATTTGAAATTGAATTTTTTGCCTCTATTAGACTCAACGAATCGACTCCTTCATATCCTCCATCAATTTCCAATTGTGAATTATTAACATCAATATTTAACAGCTTGTTTTCTGAATTAATATTGAAATTAAAAACTGAAGAACCCATTCGACCACTAACAGTGGGTTTTAATTCCTCATCTTGAACAAAATCTTGGATAATACCAGAAACATATGCACAATTTAAAGCTGTTGACTCACTTGTTATATTATTATAATCAATACTTTCTAAATAATGAGGAAAATCTACTTTAGTAATTGTAGGGTCATACGTTTCGAAGTCTTGAAACGTATCAAAGTTTGCAATTATGTAACCACCTCTTGAAATAGGCAATATAGATAGATCATGTTGTGAAAAAATTTCAGGTAATTGCGATCTATAATCAAATTTAGTCATCAAACGAGCTTGCCTAAATTTATTGATTTCAAATGAGCTGATTTTATAAAAACCATGTTTTTTGATACTATCAGGAATTTGGTGTTTATCAAATAATTTAATCCATTCTATATTGTTTTTCGAATTATTCATAATTGCGAATTATCACCTCGTCTACTTCACCTCTTTTGTTTGCATTAGAGTTTATTGAGCGATTTGCCTTAACGTAATTTATATCAAAACTCCTATACAAATCTACTATAAAGGAAGTAGCGGAGTTTGAAAGTAAAAATTTAACATTTTTTTTATCTAGTTGCTTACACAAATTCCTTAGCCTGATTTGTTCTGACTTATTAAACCCTCCCTGAATGTAGCCTGTGAAATTTGCACTCTTAGAAACAGGATCATAAGGAGGATCAAAATATACAAAATCTCCTTTTTGAGAACCTTTAACTGCTTGCTCAAAGTCAACGCTCAAAATTTTAATTTCATTCTTATTTAGATAATTACTAACTGCTCTAATAGTTGCTTCATTAACAATATTTGGATTTTTATATTTTCCAAATGGAGAGTTGAACTCTCCCGAATTATTCACACGATATAAGCCATTGTAACATGTTTTATTTAGGTAAATCACACGTGATGCTTTTTTTAACAATGAGAAATCATCATAGCCATCATTTCTATCTAATGCTCTGATATTATAAAAATAGTCAGACTCATTCTTGTGACATTTCAATTCATTTATCAAACCTTCAGGATTGTTTTTTATCATTTTGTAAACATTTATTAACTCTTCATTATAGTCATTAATTAGTGCTTTTTTTGGTTGCTCATTAAACAACAAAGCCCCTCCACCAACAAAAGGCTCAAAGTAACCTGAATACCTTCTTGGCAACAAACTACAAAGGGCAGGCATTAGTTGTCTTTTTCCACCAACCCATTTTACAAAAGGGGCTATCAATTTGTTCTTTTTCATAATTTGTTGAAATATTGTATTTTTAAATTAATTTAATTTTTTCAAGTTCCAGTTTCATAAAAAAATTTGCTAAATTTGTCCTGAAATTTGATAAACACTGACCGAATTACAACCATTTAAATCATACAATAACGATGTTCATAAATTTGATCAACAAATAATTTAAAATTGTGATAAATATAAGATTTATAGATGCCTCAATTACCATAGGTTGACACATGGGTATAGCACTACAGTGACTATATTGTGCCTAAGATTAAGAAGTACAGAATGTATTGTGGTTCTAGGGTCATTGGACTTTAACGATATTTGTCAAGCAGTAGAACAGTCGTCTGATTTGGGAACTTTATTAAAAGCATTCACCTTTTCAACTCACCAATAATATTTTCCAACAAGACTAAATGCTCGTCCCCTTGCTGAATATGATGTGCAGTTATCCATAGATTATCGAGTAATATTGCCCTTTTTTTGAGTTGTTTACTGTCAACACCTGAATAATTTAAGTTTTTAGCTATTGTGTAATGTTGTTCCCAACCGTCATATTTGTATTTTTTATTCCACCAACTTAATGCACGATCATCATTTTCAAAAACAAAAACTTTAATGGTAACAATATTAATAGCTTCTTTAGTTTTTGCGCATGAATAATCTGCTAACGCAATGATCCCCAAAGGTTCTATTTGCTTTTTTAATTTTTCAACTGTGCTTGTTTTTTGAGGTGAAAGCCTACTCAAGTCAGATAAATTATCTATTTTTATTCCTTCAGATTCCTTCCAATTAACTCCTAATATGTCACAGTTCGGCTTTATTTTTGTAAGGGTCGGCAATTCTTGTTTGCCTACTGCAACCGTGATGCTTAGAAACACCAATATTAATAATAATCCCAAAAAATTCATGATAAGCTATTCATATTACCGTTAACATTTCAATCATACACCCATTATATACATTCGGGCATAATATTATCAGATTATACCTATTGATTGATTATTGTGTGAGAAATATATGACTCCATATGAAACAGCAATGGAATCGCGACTTTAGTCGTGTAAAGTTCAATAGACTGGCAGGGCTAAAGCCCCGATTCCAAAAGTTCAATGTGATTTCAAAGCACCCAAACGAGAAGTTCATATCTATCTTTATTTTTCGCCGTGTCGCTGTGCCGCCGTGCGAGAAATTCTTTTGATTATTAAACTACACATCACAAATTACACATTGTTTCATGATATTTATCATCGATTAAACAATAAACATCAATTATTAGACGACAATTAACTTGCTCTTTGCTGGCTTATTTGAAAAAATAGCTTTTTTATTTTTACTTGTTGGAAATTGCACCTACTGAAATCGTAATTTTAAACCACAGAGAACACATGCCAATAATCAAAGCCACAGATGTCGCTTGCCAACGGGGTCAGTTCCTGTTGTTTGAGCCTGTGTCATTTTCTTTGGATTTGGGACAGTCCTTATTGATAAGCGGGTCCAATGGTATTGGCAAGACTACTTTATTGGAATCAATTGCAGGTCTTCGCAACTGGCAACAAGGAAATATTTTTTTCAAAGGCTATGACTTAACCCATAACAAAGACCATTGGTTTGACCAGTTGTTTTTTATTGGGCACCGAACTGGCAATAAAAAAGAACTAAATTGTTTAGAAAACTTGCGTTCGTTCTTACAGATACAAGGTGTTCAAGTATCTGAAAAACAAGCCGAAGATGCCTTGCAAGCAGTAGGACTTGCAGGTTATGAATACCAGTTTGCTGGCAGTTTGTCAGCAGGTCAAAAAAAGAGGTTGGCATTGGCCCGATTAACCTTGATTACTTTTCCCGTGTGGATTCTGGATGAACCTTTTGTTAATTTGGATGTAGAAGGTTGCGATTGGTTGCTGGGTGTTTTAAAAAAACACTTGGATGACAATGGACTATTAATCATCACTGCGCATGACAACAAACAAATCCAAGAGTTGGTCAGTCGCAAGTTACTTTTGGTGTCTACTTCATGAGCCCTTTCTTGGCTTTGGTTAAGCG
>CAZLZZ010000013.1:0-33460 GCA_964564165.1 uncultured Alcanivoracaceae bacterium
CAGTATGAGTTATTTTGAGATTTAATTATAGAGTGTGGTTTGGTTGACGCTTACAAACCACTTAAAGAAGTTGAAATAGATTGACATAACTACATTATGTAGCTACATTATTCCTATGGAATTAGAATGGGATGAAATTAAGAGGCTTTCTAACATCGAAAAACACAAGATTGATTTTATTGGTTCTGAACAAATATTTGACGGGTATACAGTAACAATTGAGGATGACAGACAAAACTATGGTGAACAACGATTTGTCACTTTTGGAAATTTAAACAATAGGATAGTCGCAGTAGTTCATACCGAAACACAAGAATCAATCAGGGTTATATCTATACGAAAAGCAACAAAACAAGAAACACGAGGTTACCATGAAACAATCAAAAACTAACTGGAAAGAAGTAGACGCAATAAAAGAAGAAGACATCGATTTATCAGAATTGCCAGAAGTATCAATAGATAAATTTGCACAAGCAATTGTTCGCAAAGGCTTAAAACCTGTTTATAAAAAAACACAAATAACCTTACGTATAGATACAGAAGTGCTGGCTTGGTTTAAAGCACAAGGCAAAGGCTACCAAACAAATATAAATAATTTGTTAAAAGCCTATGTAGAAGCGAATGAAAACCAAAAGATTTTGTAGGCTAACTTATTCAGCTTTCAAATAGCTTAGTTTTTGATTTTCATTAACAATCAAACCTGAGCCTGTAGATGCGCGATTTATCGCGTTTAGGAGTTATGGTACTCCAAAAAAGACGCGATAAATCGCAACACTACATAGTATAATTCAATGAGGATGTTTTTACCTGTGCCATCTACACTATCAAAGATAAAAATGGGACATGTGAACATCACCAGCCGGCCAAATGCCCAAGAGGTAAACTAGCAGGTATGTCGGGTATTCCACCAAGACTTATCGACTCTGAGGTAAAACCAAGATAGGCCTGTGTAATATATTCCATCCAAAAATCATCATTCTTCCCGAATTTCATAAACTCTTGATAACTTTTTTCGCTGTTAATATTGTTATCGATAGAAAGTTGTCTGTTAAAATAATCCAGCCACTCCCTTTCTGTATTGGTTGACATCTGATTATTTAGTATGTATGGAGTGCCAAAAACCACTGAATAATCATACAAACCAAATAATGGTGGGAGCACCCTTGCATACCAAATATCTCCTGTATTGCCTGTATACAATGATGCCACTTTTGTGGTTATTTTCTTATTGGTTACTATTTCTCTCAGATAAACAAATGTATCGTCAAAGCCTTCTTGAATGTAAATACCAGCATAGGACTGCTGAAAGATTTCATATATTTCGATTTGAAAAGGATCAAAATTTATGCTTTTACAATAATCAATGACAACAGTACAAAATGACTCCTTTTTTGCACCACCTGTCATCAAATCAAAAACACTCCAACAAAAAAAATGTGAGTTAGTAACAGGGCTCATTGGTGGATAAGAGGGCATATATTTATCATCTGCCTGTATATTGCGCCTTATTAAGTTTTTTAAACTGGGGAACTCCGAAAACATCTCCACTAGCACAGATAAATGATTTTGTGAATTAATATATATTGCCGTTAATGGGTCATGCTTTTGTAGTTGCTCAATAGAGAGAACGCTTTTTTGGTATTCTTCGGCTGTCAGCTTTGCATCTTTTACTGCTTGTAAATTGATGATTTTACTTTTCTCATGCATTTTCATAAATTTAATAATTTTTCTAGCTATAGGACCTCTGGCAGAAAATTGTGTATTTATGTTTGTTTTTGATTTCTTCATATTACCCAAATTCTGACATAGAAAACACGATTATAACACAACCCCTTAGCACGTCTAGCAAATGTAAAAAATAACTTATCACCAATAAGGTGGCGACGTATTTTGTACATTCACTATACGTACCAAGTGATTGCACTCTAATTCGCGTTTCTATATCGGGATTTGGGTATTACTATAACCTTTGTATGCCTGTCATATATATCTTATAGTCATTTAATCGTTTTTTAATTAGTTCAATCATAAGTTTATCGCAGCAGGTTTTCTATTCTCGGACAAGCTCCTCGTTAGTTCTTCAATAAATTTTCTCTCTCGTTTTCCCTTATATACATCAAGTAGATTGGTAAATTGCGACATAGGAACCGACATAATCTCATGTTCATCTATTCTTAAACCATCAATGAGATAATCAAGCCCTTGCCATGGCGATTTTCGTAAGTGAATAAGGTCCATAAGAGCGCGTACTGGTTCAGCAACCAGAGCCACCTGATTCTGTAGCTTATGCCTAGTAACTGACTGGTAAAAACTTCCAGGTTTTACTGTCATACATCTAAATACATATTTCCCCAAATCATCATGTTGATAACTTACTGATTTTTTTTAGCAGAAATACTGATAACACTTCTAACCGCCTCAGGGATCCAACCATGGAAACTAAGAGCTGATTCAGCAGTAACATAACTACCTGGCGTTAATTGTTGTGCTAAGGCAAAAGGATGAACAGGATAGTTTCTTAACGAATTGGCCAAAACATAAATGCCACGTTTTACCCTAATCAATTCCCCAGCTTTAATTGCGCGATTCACTTGTCCATAACGTCTTTGATCACTTCCTTTTAATAGACGTGCTATTTGCTTATCATTTAGTACATGATTAGCTTTGTCATTATCAATGATATGCTTTACTAATGTTGTCATAGGTCTATTTTAAACTTATTAGGCATAATTATCCAGATACCTTCATTATTTGGAAGTATATAGATGTTTTTACATCACTTTTCTCCTCAACTTTAATTATTAATGAGCTTATATCACTGACTCAGATAATTTGAAATAAACATTTGCTCCTTTGCGTTACGCTTTTAATCTTGCTTTTGGCCTTTCATAAACAATTCACCATTAATAATTCACTATTTATAGCCAATAATTAAAAGACTCCATCAAATAAAATGTTGTTATAAGGAACCCAGTAAATTGCGTGAGTCGCATAGTTTAGCCAAACATACAGCACCAAAGTATAAAAAGCCAAAATTCCGAAAGTAATGGTTTGTGGATTAAACTTATGCCTCAACAAATAAGGCAATCGCGAATAAACAACCACTTGAATAGGCGTAAAATACAGAGCCACTCTATCAACCGCAGTAGATGCAAAGTTCACCAAAAACACACAAGCAATAGAACCTAATGCAATCATAAACCAAAAAGAATAATCATTAAATTCCTTCTTCCACTGTTTTCTATACAACAAAAAAATCAAAGCAGGTAATAAATTCATTGCCACACGAATCATCGCACCTTGGGATTGCATTTGGTCTGTCACATATGAAGCCCACAACCGCTGTTGATGTTCTGCCACAAACGCACTCCAAATACCTATAGCAACAACCACTACCGCAAAAAATCTTATGAACTTACCATTGCCCTGAAGAAAAAGCCCCAAGCCAATCATCAAAACAGCAGATTTATGAAAAGTAGCCGCAATAACCACCAATAGCAAAAATTGTTTAAAATGTTTCTTATCCAGTGCAGCCATAGCCCAAAAAACAAAACCAATCGCTACGGCTTGGCGGGTATAACCCATGGCAACAACAACAATCAAATAAGGTACGGCAACAGCCAAAGCGAGCCATGGATTGGGTTGTCTTCTGGCAAATATAATTAAACCAGTCATAAACAAACCGCCGCAAATAAGATTGACAGAATAAATATCATAACCCCAATCTGACATAAACCAATTTATTAAGTAGTAACCAGGGTCAGCTCTTTTTGCAATTTCACTTGCTGCATAATAGTCCATTGCATGAAAATGTCGAAGGTATGCCCCCCAGTCACCACCTACTTCATGTCGATAACCAATGAATAACGTAAATAAAAAACCTAATATAACCCAAATATAAAGCCCTTGTTGTAATTGCTTGTAATGTGATTTTACCTGATTAAATTTTGAATGGTTAGACCAAGCTAAAAATAAAGGGATTAAATAGATTATGAAATAACCAAACATCTAAATAGACCTTGATTCAATTATATGCCTTGAAGTTTTAGCCCAAGAAAAACTATTTAAATATATATCATTATCAATTTCAAATTCCTCAAACAAATATTGAGAAATAATTTTTGCTAATTTAAAATCATCACTTTCAATATTTAACTTTAAACTGGTTGATGGAGAAATTTCTCCACAAGCACCTAGCGAAGTTGTTATTATCTTCTTATTATATTTTGCTGACTCTATTATTGGCAGTCCAAATCCTTCGTATTTTGATAAGAAAAACAGCGCATCCATATTTGAATACAAATAAGACAATTCGCTATCATTTATTTTACCCAATACGATTATATTCTTTTTGTTCTTAATATAGTCCTCCAAATCGAAATAAAAGTCTTTTGAGCTCCCAGCAATAATAAAATAGCCATCGTACAATTTTTCTTTCATTAATAGACTAAAAATATCTATCATTTGCTTTAAATTTTTATGCCTCCTTCTACCTCCAATATAGAAAAGATATTTCTTTTCATCAATAATTTCCAAAAGATTTTTTGTTGGTTCTGAACACGAGTTAGCATCACTAAAACTGTCTTCATAAATTACAGTTATTTTATTGACAAACTTTCTTCCGAAGAATTTTACCAGATCTTTTTTTGTTGTTTTAGAAACTGCTATACATTGGGTATTTTTCTTAAATAAATTAATGTGAATTATTAATCTAAAATAGATCCTTTTTAAGAAACTAAATTTTAAAACATAAGAATCAAGAACCAAAGGAAACAAATCATGTACAACAAAAATTACTTTCTTTTTTAAAAATACAGGGCTATCAAAATGTGGATAGAAATATCTATCACAATTGGATCTATTAACATACTTAGCCACAATTAAATGCTGTTTAAAACTAAATATGTTTGCATTTAAATATACAAACTTAATTTTGCTATGCTTTGCCAATTCCGTTAACTGATTAAATAACGGATTGGTTGAGTAGTCACAATTGGAATTAAATATTACATCCAGTTTATTGAAATTATTTTCAAATATTAATTCTTTTATTACAGAAAAAGAATATCGTGATAAGCCCGAATAATAATCTTCAAAATGTCTAGCATCATATATTATATACATAAATATCTTTTAACTTAAAGTTTAAAAACAGCAACCAAATCATCATAGCAGCCTTCTGCTAACTTTTTTTCACATAGAAATAAAAAGTTGTTGATATATTGCCCTTGTGATTTTTCAAAATTAGCTAAAGATTGGTATTCAGATACATCGAATTTCTCAATTCCAATTATCTTATTTTGATCCAAAAAGAAACCACTATAACCAAGTTTTAAAACTTGTTGAAATACCTCACCAACTGATTGGTTATTATGTCGTTGTTCAATTTCGACAAGTAAGGCTGGCTTAGAAGTTTTCAATAACAATTGCGCACCTTCAATAACTTGAGACTCATGCCCTTCAACATCGATTTTTATAAAACTTACATTCTGAAATTGATAACCATCAAGGGTCTTAATCGAGACCAGTTGATCCCTTGATTCTTTAAAATTAGTATCTTCTATAGTTGCAGAAGCATCGTGTTCTATACCGTCTGCATCAATTGGAATATGTAAATTAACCGAACCCTCACTATTTGACAAACCAACAGGATGTAAGTTAACATCAGGTTTCTTAGCGACCCAAGGCTTTAGAACTTGTAAGCATGTGGGGTTGGGTTCAAAAACCTCAATTTTTGCTCCTAACTTCCATAATTTATAGGTGTAAACCCCCCTATTGCCCCCAACATCAATCACACAATCGTTCTTACTAACCAAGTATTTTAGCAAACGCATTTCAGGCTCTATCTTTGATTGAAAAGTATTATAATAATATTTCAATGGTACTTGAAATTGCGATGGAATCAAATCACGAATTGCATTCTTAATACTGCTTTTAAATATAGACATCTATTCTCTCAATATAAAACCAAATAACTATTACTCATTCCTTACCAACTGAACACTTGCCAAAATCATTAAAACCCAACAATTCAAAATGTCTTTTTATAACTGCATCTTCTGAAAAAGGCACAACTGCCTCATCAAGAAGAGTTTTTGGAATTGGATTGTCAAGAGCTTTTTTAATTCCCCTTGACATGGCCACCGGATCATTCATTGGAACAAGATACCCATATTTACCATTTTGTAAAACTTCGCTAGGCCCTGTTGGACAGTCTGTAGATACAGGAGTACATCCACACATCATGGCTTCTACTAAAACATTCGGCAATCCCTCCACATATGAAGATAACACAGATACATTTGAATTTTTGAAGTATTTTAATGGATTTGCTACATGACCAAATAATCGTATTGACTTTTGATGGCCTAGTTTATCAATTTGACTTTGCAATTCTTCTCTCATTGAACCCTCTCCAAAGATTACAAGTTTAACATTTCTTGTTTTCAATACTTCATTCACCGCTAAAATCAGATCCTTAAATCCTTTCCATGGTTCTAGCATTCCAGCAACAATAATGGGTTCGGTTTTATCCATAAACCATTTATCATCAATCTGTTCTAACATTTTCTTTCGAGAGGGAATATCATTTACAATATTATAAACGCAAACATGAGGAGGATTTTTAAAAACATCTTGGTATTGTTTAACCATATCACTTGATACACAAGTCAGTACATTGACCCTAAACATAGTTAAACGAAATAACTGTTTTAAAATCCAGCGCTTTGAAAATAAGGTATTTGAATAAGTATCATAAGGTGTCACTCTTGAAGAAGCGCTGATTTTTACTTTTGATCTAGACAAAATTACAGCTATAGTCACTATAACATTTAAATGATCTCCCGCTGTAAAAACAACATCTGGCTTAGATTGTTTAAAATAGTGTATTAACGGGAATAACATTTGAATAGCCCGTACTTTGCCAAAAACACGAACCTTGACACCGGCAATCTTAGGCTTCTTTTCAACTTGATAAAGATGACTAATAACGAATTCTACATCATGTCCATACGTTGATAACGCATGGGAAAAACGTTGTTGCGCAAGAGGCACTCCCGAAATAGCGTAACGAGATGTAATAACACTTATTTTCATTCTATATATGCAAAGTAATCTTAATCCGTCATTATATATTTAAGACGTGATTCAGCCGCTATAAAAGAATAATTTTCTTCATAAATTCTACGAAGTTCATTATCAAAAGAGCTATTAACAATTTTATCAGATGACTCAACAGCTAATATAAAGTCAGCAGCATTACAACAAATGCAACCTGCTTGATCGGTGATTTCTTCATAACCAGTAAAAGCTTCAGGCGTACCTATAATCTTTTTCCCATACATCAATGCTTCTGCCACCTTGGTTTTCATACCAGAACCGTCGAATATAGGTGCAATTACAAAATAGGCATCATGGTACCATTGAGCAAGACTCTCGACCTCTCCAATAACGACCAGATTATCATTAACCTCTAACTCATCTCTGTATTTATCAAAACCTCGACCAACAATATAAGTCTTTATACTAATATGCGGTACAACATGCTTAACAAACCAAAAGATACCAACCTTATTGGCATAAAACGTGCCTCCTACAAACAAGGCGAACTTTTCTGTGACATTAAATGGTAAGGAGTTATAATTTAAAGGCAGTTTGTCCTCTAAAGACATGGGGTATAAATCTGTTGCCAATCGCCAATAAACCTTTTTGAGCAATATGCTGTCTCGTTGATTGATACAAATGATTTTATCACTGTATTTGACCGCTTTTCTTTCAGCCAGATAATTTACCATCAAAACAGCCAAAGATCGTGGAGATTTACTTTGTTTAAATGACCCTAAAAAAAACCTAGATTCCACATTGTGGAAAAAAGTAACTATTTGAATATCAGGAAATTGCTTTTTAAATCGTTTAACAAAGCCGCCAAAATTAGAGCCATCAACGAATATTTTATCAATTTTCTTTTCTTGAATAATCTGAACAACATCATTCATTACATTAGGGGTCAAGCCATCAATATAACCTCTAAATGCGTTAAATATCCCTTTCAAACCAGTTATTGTATTCTTTGGCAACTCGAAAACTGTACAACACTCACCAAATAATTTTGTGAGAATATCATGGTTCAATTTGCATAACATTTCTCTGCCACCAGAAGGAGAGTCATCAATGGTATTGGTTAACAAAAGGACATTGTTGAGTTTATCCTCTTTTATCATTAGCTCTTCATTTTCGGTAAATAAATACAATCATGCTCTAAAGCATGTGGAAACCTAAATTCACCTAAAGAATACATGCCACTGACCTCAAACCCATTTTCTTTAAATAACTTCAATGATTTATCAAAGGTCGGAGCATCTTTATACAGTTGAGTAAAAGAAACCTCTGTTTGCACTCCTTTTATCTTATCAACCTCCCCTAATACTCCAGTAAAGGCCTCAAGATCAAACCCTTGAGTATCTAGTTTTAAGAATATATTCTTAAACTTAAATTTGTCCATTAATTCAGGTAGCAGACTATCCAATCTTTTAACAGGAACTTCTACAACTTTCTTAACAGTATTTCCATCACTGAACAAATCAGATTCAGAGCTATCAGGTTCAAGGAAAGAGTTAAATACACTGCCTTCCATTATATTTAACTTTAAAACATCTTCTTTATCACCAATTGCATATTCCATCACTTCCCACAAAGGCTCATTTTCGCTCTTTCTTTTAATGACTTCAAAACATTCTGGGTCTGGTTCAAATGATATAATTAAACCTTTAAAACCAACGTGTTTTCGTATAGTATCTCGATACTGTCCTATGTTTGCACCAACATCAATAATACAATCAATATTGTATTCCTTAATTATTCTTTTCATTCTTCTAATTAAAGTAAAATCATGAGCACGCCATCTGGGAATAATTAAAATACCAACCTTATTAAACAGAGAGTCCAGACCGAACAATATTGATTCTATTGTATTTTTAATTATATTTTTCATACTATTCTACCTAATATCCTTTCCTAAATTATAAAACAACTATCTAAATATATCTCTAACAAAACTTTTAAATCCATTAAAATACTTGTAATCATTATGGATCAACATAGTTAATGCTTGTATTTTTTTTCCAAAGAAGCCCTTAGATATTAGTTTTTGCCTTCTAATTAGCGCTAGATACTCATCATTCAACACGCTGATAATGCTTTTAGTATCAACTGTAAAATCTATTATTTTTTCTCTATTATTAACTTTTTTGAATAAATTGATTAAACTTTTGTTATGCCCAATTCTATCTTCATAACTATTTGCAACCTTTGTCGATAGTTGACTCTTAAATACATCAAATTTTTTTATTTTGGATAATGAGTTAACAACCCATTGAGATGTATTATTATCATGTCGTCTAATTTTCTGTAAACTTTCATCTAAAATAATTCGCTTTCCCATAATTTTTGCAACAGTATGCACCCATCCATCATGTCCAATGGTAATATTTTTGGGAAATGGAAGAACCAATGGCAATAGATTTTTATGGACTGCACTTAAAGTCCCCGTAACAAATGATTCATCTCTATAACCACCTGCTCGAATTTGTGATAATTTAGTAACACCTGTTTTTTCTAATTTTGCATTAACCAATTCCCCATCATGAATAACAACTGATATGTCTTGATTGTTTGTAAAAACCTTTTCAACAACTTTAAGTTTATTTGGTAACCATACATCATCTTGATCACTAAAAAAGATAATATCGCCAGTACACAAACTCAATGCTTTGCCAAAATTTTGAGCATAACCAAGATTTGACTCGTTTTCATAAATATTTACTTCAAAAGGAGCTGTTTCTTTAAATTTTTTTAAAATTATTATGGTATTATCTGTTGAAGCATCATCACAAATAACTAACTCATTTGGTAATCGTTCTTGATCTATATAAGAATCAAGTTGTTCCTGCAAATATTTTTCACCGTTATATGTAGCCAATGCTATTGAAATTTTCATTCCCTTTATTTCTTTTTAATTCTTTTATAATGGTTTAAAATCAAAGAAACAGGGTATTTTGTATTTTTTTGTACTATCTTGGAAATAGTTAATGCCTTTTCTTTTGATTCTTCACTTCTAAATAAAGAAACTTTTAAGAATGGCAACTTATTATTTAGTAAAGATTCTTTCCATTGTTCAAGAGATGGATTGATGCTTTTCCTATTGATGGCAACAAAATATTGTTGAGGGCTCTTCAAAAAGCCTACTATCTTCATTGGGTTATTAAGTAATTTTATCAATAACTCAATAAATCTTTCCTTTTTATCAACCTCAAAACGAGTATTTTCAATATAGCTACAACTAGAGAAGTCGTTGCTATATAATCTTTTTGACAAACCCACTTCGCACTCTTTAACAATTTGATGCTTCTCATGCAAAACAATTAAATTTTCCCAAAATTCTTTGAATACCAAAGTGTTTATTATATTTGATCTATAAACTATAAAATAGCTTTGAATATGATGCGAGATGCTCTTGCTTTCAGTAATTCCCCAAAAATCGCAATTCCTATTACGCATTTCCTCAAATATTTGCCTCAATGGGAGCAAAGGACCGTAGACGCTATCATTGCACAAAATTATTGCTTCATATTTTGAAAACTCTATAGAATCTAGCCCTACTTTATAACTATAAAAGTCATAACCTTTGTTTTCTCTTAAAATAACATCAACATTTAAAGACTTTAGCCTCATTATGTCTTCATTGGAAATACGGGAGACGGTAACAAATACGAGTTTTTCTGTAACATTTAAAAGTTCATTTAAACAATAAAAAACATAGTCATCAACTTTATTGTCTTGATCATAATGTGCGAAAACACAAGCTCTGTTGTTATTTATCAGCTTTTCCTTATTTTCTCCCACGATTAATCGTCCTTTGCTATCTTATTAAGAGTGGTGTTAGCAACTTCATCTCGACTTTTTTCAAAAACGATATGAGATTTATATACTCGCCCTTGGAGTCTATCTTTCAATGCTAATATCGCCCCAATAACTTTACCTATTTTAAATGTCAGATATGATGAATTGGTGCCAAATTTATTTTCAATTTCTCGGAGCTTGAGGTCACCATGAATAGAATATCGTATTAAATTTGATGCAATACGAACCCTGTTCTTTACTGATTTATCTGGATAATCGATTTTATCTGCTAGCAATATCGAAAAAGCCTTTCCTCTACAATACTCCATTCTATTTGAACCACTGATACGATTTTTTGTTGTTCTAGTCACAATTTTAAGCTGATATTGAATGCATACTACTTTTTTACTCATAAACTGTTTCCAAAACCCCGATTCTGGCATGACCAGGTCAACCTCTAAAAAACGAGCATTACCCACTAAACAAGAATTCACCATTATACACATGTCACCAGACATGCCATGAACTTTCATGAGGTCTTCCCATGAACATGTAAACGAATCAAATTTTGTATTTCCCGTGTTTTGAAAATTCCCGCTAGGATCCGAACATAATGCAATTACAGCTATGTAATTATTCTTCTCATTTTCTAAAATAGAGTCCCAGACTTCAAGCATTATTTCTATTGCCTCAGGTATCAGTACATCATCTGAATCACACCACAGAATTTTATCTGAATTTGACAAGTCAAGCAATGTATTATCAGCACGACACTTACCAACTCTCTGCTTATAAAATGAAAAAATTGTTGGAAAGGTTGCTGTTTCAAGAAGGTTATTCATTACCTCCTGGGTATCGTCGTCCGAACCATCATCCACAACTATCCATTCAAAATTTTGTTCTGTTTGTTTTTCTAAAGAATCATGGACTTTAGGAAGTAACTTTGCACGATTCCATGAAGGAGTTAAAATAGATACTCTAGGTTTTGTACTATGTTTTTTCATTTCAATGTTGCAACACAATGGTATTGAGTAACGAAGAATTTATGAAGGAACTTAAAAATTCTACAAAGCTGGTATTTTTTTCCTTTTTCATAATCAAAATTTGATGAAATTAAAGTTATTTCGAACTTATTTTCTTCAAATAAGTCTATAATATTTTTTTTACAAAAAAACCTTAAATGAGTTCGATCTAAAATACCAGAATCTTGATATTTAAAATCAGCATCTAGTACAACAGTCTTAATATTTTGGTAGTATAAAAAATTTGGAATACTAGAAACAATAATACCACCTTGCTTCAAGTATTTTGAAATTTTATTTAATGTCTCCCAAGGATTAATTAAGTGTTCAACAATATCCCCTAGTATGATGACATCGAAAAAATTTACATAGTTCAAGTCAATATTCTCAATATTGCCAAGAACAAAGTCATCAATTAAAGCATTCGTTTGATTACTGTCTTCAATGTGAATCATATCAACGCCTACCACAAAATCAGAATAATTGTTTTCTTTTAAAGCTAATAAAGTTTCGCAAGTACCAGCTCCTATTTCAAGTATTTTCTGATTCTTTCTTTTTTGTATGTATCTAATTAAATCATTTCTCGCATTTGAAAAGTACTGTACAGGTTTCAACTTGTAATCATTCATTTAAACATCTCTTTTGTTACTTTATATTTCTATATAACAATGTACTTTGCTTCTTTTTAATATGCAAGTTTAATAGATATTAAAGTTTTCGATTTATGTACTTTATCCATTTTATTTTAATAATAGGATTATTAAAAACACTACAAAAGAGATAACTTACTTAAAATACATTTTATGTTCTTTTGATTAATGCTAAAACCGAGGGGGGCAAATTGAGATAGCTCCAAAACAATGAAGTCATTGTTATAAAAACAGCAAAAACATGAAAATAAATATCTATTGGCATATAAAAAACAGCAAATAAACTTGTAAATAGTAACACCACTGGAATATTAAATAATGTTATTACATTCTTAGAGGTGTTGCTAAATATAAACAATAACACAAAGTCAATTATAGCTCTTAAACTCCATGTTATTGATGCGCCTAATATGCCCCAATTTAAGATTGAAAAATACATTGCTATCACATATGGTAAAATTTCAACCATGTGGATTTTCGCTACAATATCTGGCCTACCGCTTGCTTGTAACTTAGACAATGGAACAGCAGCAATACTTGTTGCCCAAACCCCTATGAGAAATACGGAACCAACTTTAGAAGTATTGAAGGAAAAATCTGCAGATATCCATAATGAAATAAAAGAGTTAATGAAGAATATACCAATTACCATTATTGGGGTTAAGACTGTAGTCAACACCTTAATTGATTCTTCAGTTAAACTATTTTGATTACTAGAAGATTCATAAGCTAATCGAGGAAATAGTGCGCTTGATAAACTTGCAGGTATAATTGAAATACGTTCAGCCAAAGTAAACGGGAGAGTATAATAAGTTACCATTTTTGCACCTAACGTAGCTCCTATAATAATTTTATCGAACACCACCATGATGGGGCCAATGATACTTGAAACAGTAATCCAACCACCAAATTTAAATAAAGATTTAGCAATTGCTTTATCAAAAGAAGGTTTTATTGTTAGCGGTATGTGTCTTTTGCAATAATAAAAATACAATGAAAGTGTTAGCACTCTAGATATTAGAACTACAGGTAATATTATTGTTAATGTTGGAGAGAAAAACCATACAAAAAACAATGGTAATATTTGATATAATATATTATCTATAAAGTTTATTGTATTCAGTGCAATAAAATGCTCCCTACCTTGTAGCGCGCCTACTAAGACGGCTCTTAATGTAGTTATTGGAAGAGTAAACACCAACCATGGTAACGCTTGCATTATTTCTAGTTTAAGAAATCCGTCTGACTGAAAATATTCATTAAAAAAAACATGTGCAACAGTCCACAATATTAAGCTTCCCATCAAACCAAAACTTAAGTTTATTATAACAGCAGTCCAAAATGAATTTGACCTTTCTCTAGCGGTTGCTTCCTTTTGTTTAGCTATTCTTTGAGCTGTAGCCCTTCCTAAACCCAAGTCAAAAAGTCCAAAACCACCTAATAAAACCCAAGCGATCGCAAGCACACCAAATCTTTCTTCACCAATTAAGCCAATGTATATTGGTAGGGTAATTAAAGTGACAAACAATGGCGCTAAAGAACCTATTAGATTATAAATAGAGTTTTTGCGAACACTCATGAAAAGTTATTAAAGTGATGGTTTTAAAGTAGAGCATTCTATACCAGCTATCTTGAAATTAATATTTTCATTTGCTTATATTAGACATATTTCAAAAATATTTAGCCCTATGTTAATAAAACTGGCTTTTACCCATATGACTGTATCTTTATATTTCTCTGTAGTATCGCTCAATACTTCTTTTGTACTGAATATTTAATGGGCTAAAGTTTCCCGGGACTTTAAGGGGACTTTAAGGGGTCGGTACCCTTAATAAATAGCAGGGCTGACACCACGATTCCGAATAGAATAAAATATCAGCAGGATCAGCGGGGTCAGAGTCGTTGATTCTTTTGATTATTAGAGCCAGCACCTTTTTTTCATTTTATATTCAATCGCTTAAGGAAATTTGACCTGTTGCGATTTTGTGAACCATGTAAGAGAGGTATGTTTGATAGGGCATTCCTTCTTTTAGTGCGGTGGCTTTTATTATGTCAATGTCTTCTTCTAGAAGGCGAATATTAAAATTCTTTTTTTTGGTTTTCTGTTTAATGGTTAAGAGTGCAGATTTTTGAAAATAGTCTCTTTGCTTTTCTATTTCTGAAATTGGCGTATCAGATATTTATTGAGCTTCTATTTTTTTAAATAGTTCTAACTCTTCTGGAGTATAAATATCGGTATCTTTCATTGTATTAATCTCTTAAAAAATATTTAGTAAATTTTCTGCTTGGATATATTGTTTTTAAAAATATTTTTTCATCATCCTCTACAAAGGGAACAACATAGGCATAATTGCGTATATCAACTAGCAAACAACTTTGTTCTAGGTGAGTTGGACTTGATAACTTTAATCAACTTCCTATTGCTTAATGCCAGCAAAATCTCTTCAAATGATACCAACCGACAATTAACTAAATGCTGATTCTTTTCCGCGTTCCATCTGATCAGCAAGGCTTTATTATTAAAATCAAATTCGCCCATAAATTTTATTAGCTCAGTATTTGTAAACATATTGTATTTACATTTTGAACTAATACAAGTCATTTTTATGCTTTGCATTTCTATGTGTACGATTTGGCGACAACTAACTTGGCTGGTTAGAAATCAAAATAATTAAATCAATAATAAATTTTGCCGTGCTTTTTAATCTGCTAAATTTGTGGGTAGAAATCAGCTTATGGATTAAACCGATACCCACAAGGGCTACGCCCTACGGTGCGTTTTTGAGTTTTGCTATTGGTTTTCTAATGTTTTCATTTGAGTTTATCTGTGTCATTTGCGGATAAATTTTTTTATTTTTCACGTTATACATGTGTTAAACGTGATTATTGTCACGTTTATTACGTGTTTTTCGTGATTTTAATTGTTTAACCTTATATTATGTTTTTTATAAATTATATAAATGATTATTATGAAACGAGACATATTGCAAAGCTTACTTACTTGGAAAAAATCAGAAAGGCGCAAGCCATTAATATTACGAGGTGCCAGACAGGTTGGCAAAACTTGGTGCTTACAATCATTTGGTAAGGAATATTATAAACAAGTTGCTTATTTAAATTTTGAAGAGATGCCACTGGCCTCTCAATTGTTCAAAAATGATCTAAACTCGAGTCGAATCATTATGGAAATTGGCTTATTACTGGATATGGATATTTCACCTAAGGATACTTTGCTTGTTTTTGATGAAATCCAGGCTTGTCCTGAAGCATTAAATAGTTTGAAGTATTTTAATGAAAAAGCCAATGAGTATCATATCGTTACTGCTGGCTCTCTTTTAGGTATCAAACTTAACAAATTAAAAAGTTTTCCAGTCGGCAAGGTTAATTTTCTAGACCTTTTTCCTATGAGTTTTTGTGAGTTTTTAGATGCTATTGGCAAACAAAATCTAAGGAGTTATATTGACAACATTGATTTTAAAGTGGATAAATTAACACTGATTTCTGAACCTATTCACCAACAACTTATTGGCTTGTTAAAACATTATACGTTTGTTGGGGGTATGCCTGAAGTCGTCAAAACTTTTAGCTCTACTAATAATTTTCGTTCTGTTCGGACAGTTCAAAATGAAATTCTGGATGCGTACTTACTGGATTTTTCAAAACACGCTGCTTCACATGAAATTATGAAAATAACATTAATTTGGAACCAACTTCATACTCAATTGGCTAAAGAAAATAAAAAATTTATATTTTCGGCAATTAAGAAAAGTGCCAGAGGTCGGGAGTTTGAAAATGCCATGATGTGGTTAGAAGATGCTGGATTAATTTATAAGTCTATAAATGTTACGACTCCCAAAATTCCAATTGATGCTTATTCCCATGCAAATATATTTAAAGTGTTTTTATTAGATGTTGGATTGTTAGGCGCAATGTCAAATTTACCTGTTAGTATTTTGATTGAAGATGAAAGACTATTTACGGAGTTTAAGGGGGCTTTTATTGAAAATTTAATCGCTGCATTTTTAGCACCAATGAACAACAAAAAGTTATTTTATTGGACCAGTAAAAACCAAGCTGAAGTTGATTTTATTGTTCCTTATGAATTGAATATTTATCCATTAGAAGTTAAGGCAGGGATTTCTAAAAAGAAGAAGAGCTTGTTGGTTTATGGCGAAAAATTTAAACCACCCCAACTCATCAGAACAACCTTAAGAAACCTTCGAAAAGATGGTAATATTTTGAACATTCCTTTATATTTAATGCATCGCTTTAATGACATTGTAAGTCTAGGTACTCGTCCGAGATAATTGATTTATAGTTTTTAATTTTCAGGGTGATTGCAAACCATCAAGGCTTATGGTGGGTGAACCCACCTTACGGAGAGTAACAAAAAAAATCTTTGTGTTCCTTTGCGCCTTCTTTGCGGTCTTTGTATTATGTTTTTTTATCTGCGTCATCTGCGTTAATCTGCGGAAAATAGCTTTTTCTTTTAGTTGTTCTTCTGTGTATGATATGTGTCGCTGTGCGATATTATTCCCTTTCTCTATTGCAGGCGAGCCGCCCGCGCTCCCAGAAGTTATATTGGGTTAATATTGGTTCGCATTCATAAACATCGGCACAAAATTATAACGCCACTACATACCTTGAAGTAAGTTGGGTGTTTTAGTTTTGGGTATTTTAGTTTTGGAATTTTAGTGATAAATTGTGTTGTTGTGAGGTATTTTATTTTGATAATTTATGGAAGGTTACAGTCATTTGTCTGATTTCATGCCTTCAATATATATTACATTTAAACCTGATTTAATTGCAGCCTTTATCTGTCTCTTATCCGATGAAATAAATTGCCCTGCTCCCCATTCAAGCGCACATGCTATGTGGATCGCATCAAGTGTACGTAAAATATTTTCTTCTAACAGTACAGTTACTTTTTTAAGAACATTGGGCGTTAGATTTATTATTTCAGCATCCTCTATATCTTCTAAAATACTATCTTTCAATTCTAAATAAACTCCTTGTGATATATGATTAGATTTTAACTTGCTATTGAGTGCTGAGATCATTTCTGCAAAGCAAATTATGCTCAACCCCAACTCAGATGCTTTTTCAATAACGCTATCGACATCTTGACTGCCAACTTCTTCGACGTATTTTTTTATAAATGACGATGTATCAAAGAATACTTTCATTTAGTTGATTCTCTGTCTTCTAAAATAACAGCTGAAATCTCTTTTCCTTTAATCATTTTCTTTATTCGCTTTTTTTTCCATGATGGCGTCTTACCAGGTCTGTCTTCATATGGCAAAATTTCAGCTATTGTTTTCCCATGCCTAGTAACGAAAATGGTTTCACCATCTTCCACTATCGAAAACAAAGCAGAAGCATCTTTTCTAAATTCTGTGAATGTCACACTTTTCATATTTTTGACCTTATAATGTACACTTGTGTACTGTATTGTACACTATCAAATTCATCTGTGACATCATTTGGATCAATTTATAGAAAATCATAGAGGTTTTGCACGCCAATAATAAAAATAAGCAAATTCAGAATTATGATGTGCTAATCCCATCCTAGGAAAAGTCTTATATGACACGTTAGAATAGTTGTTTATTTGTGATTATTTACATCATCTGTAGACAATTGATTTTATTTTCCCTGTACCGCTGTACCTGATATGAGTCGTTGTACAAGATTGTTTTATTTCATCTAGACTGATGGTGAGTGAACACATCTTACGGAGAGTAACATAAGAAATCTTTGTGTTCCTTTGCGCCTTCTTTGCGACCTTTGCGTTACGCTTTTTTATCTGCGTCATCTGCGTTTATCTGCGGAAAATTACTTTTGCTTTTCGCTGCGTCGCCGTGTCTAACATACGCCGCTGTGCGAGTCCTTCTTTGTATATTTAATGAAATAATTGCGAAATATTGCAACTCTACTGCATTATTACATGATATTATGCAGTATAACTTCATATTGTATTGTAAATATTTATGTATTTAAGAAGATTAAAATTACCTACACCTCCTCAAGAAAGCTTTTTTTTGTGGGGACCAAGACAAACGGGGAAGTCCACCTTGTTAAAAAAGCTTTATACGGATGCATTGTGGTTGGATTTATTAAAAGCGGATGAATTTAGACGATATACGCAACATCCAGAGTACCTGAGAGAGGAGTTGTTGGCAAACACAAGTCATGGGACTGTTATTATTGATGAAATTCAAAAAGTTCCTGCACTGCTTGATGAGGTACATTGGTTAATTGAAAATACTGATTGCCACTTTGTGCTTTGTGGCTCTAGTGCTAGGAAAATAAAACGTGGTCATGCCAATTTACTTGGGGGTAGAGCCATTCGTTATGAGCTCTATGGTCTTGTTTCTGCTGAATTGGGCAATAATTTTAATTTAGATCGTATACTAAATCATGGTTACTTACCCAGTCATTATGATAAGAAAAATCCCAGAAGAAATATTTTAGCTTACATTTCTGAATATCTTAAAGAAGAAATTGCAGCTGAGGGCTTGGTTAGAAACCTTCCTGCCTTTGCTCATTTTTTAGATGCGGTGGCACTAACCGATGGTGAGATGGTTAACTATGTCAACATTGCCAGTGATTGTGGGGTTGCTAGTAATACTGTTAAGGAGTATTTTCAGATTTTACATGATACTTTATTAGGCAGCTGGCTTCCAGCTTATCGGAAACGCCCCAAAAGACGTGTCACAAAAACTCCAAAGTTTTACTTTAATGACATTGGTATTGTTAATCAACTTGCTAAACGTCATAAAATCGAAAGAGGTTCTGAACTTTATGGGAAGGCGTTTGAAAATTGGGTTTTTCATGAGTTAAAATGCCATTCACACTATTCTGAACTTTTTTATAGTCTCAGCTATTGGCGTTTGAGTTCTGGTCTTGAGGTCGATTTTATTATCAATGATATGGATATTGCAATTGAAGCAAAAGCCAGTTCCCACATCAAAAACAGCCACCTCAAAGGATTGCGTGAATTAGCCAAAGATCAACCTTCTCTAAAACAAAGAATAATAGTCTGTCTTGAAAAGAAAGAGAGATTAACTGATGATGGTATAAGAATAATTCCAGCTGAAATGTTTTGCCAGTTATTATGGCTGGATGCTTTTGAAATAAACTGAATGAGACAGGTACGATAAGGATAAGGATTAAGATTAGGGTCAAAGTCAAAGGGATCTAATTTTTCTATTTGTAGTTAAAACGAATTGCAAATCGGCTTGAATAAATCAGAGGTTCCTTAATGAACCTCTGACTACTACTAGTTATTAAATGACAAGTCACAATTAAGGCTATTTTATCATTTTTTTATCTGCGCCATCTGCGTTAATCTGTGGAAAACAGCTTTTTCTTTTTGTTGTTCTTCTTTGTATGATATGTGTCGCTGTGCGATATTATCCCTTTCTCTATTACAGGTGAGATGCCCGCGCTCCCAGAGTTTATATTCGGTTAGCAATGGTTAGCACTGGTTAATATCAGTACCAATTTAAAACACCACGACATACCTTAAAGTATGTTTGGGTGTTTTAGTCTAGGTGTTTTAGTTTTGAGATCTTAGTGATAAATTGTGTTGTGTGATTTATTTGCGGCATATTGCTTTTGATTTTTAGGGTAAGTGCAAACCATCAATGCTTATGGTAGGCGGATCCGAATGGCACTTACTTAAGAGGTAACTTACTGAACCTTATCATAATTATACCAAAAAAATTGATCATTGCGAGGAGCATAAGCGACGTGGCAATCTTTAGGAATCGACACCAGAGTTATGAGATTGCCACGTCGCTTATGCTCCTCGCAATGACGGTGGTTAATGATTTATACTAAATTCCTGTCTTAGCACACTAGCATGGAGTTAAAAATGACTATATACTGCGTTTTAAGCCTTATGTAAATGCCATTCGTGTGAACCCACCTTACTGAGAGCAATCATGAAATCTTGTGTTCCTTTGTGGTCTTGATTTAATGTCTTTTAAAGATGTAACTGATAATCCATATTCTGATGAAGAATGGCCAATATTTCTATATGGCTAATCTTAGTTCTATAAAATACCACATGCCTGCCTTCTGGATAACTCAAATATCCATTTTTAATGTCGTCACGAGATTTGCCAATTTCTGGATTTTTGGCCAACCACTTGAACCTACTGTTAATTGCAGTCAAATACAAGTTTCGCATTCTCGCTCCCCATTTGTTTTGGATATATCTTGATATTTCTTTTAAATCTTCGTAAGCGGCTGGTGTGATTTTAAAACGACTCGCTCGCTATTGCTGGCTTTATATTCAGCATCCATTTCAGCTATTAGCCCATTGAGGCTATAATCTACAAATTCACCCAAATCTGCTTGTGCTTCGCTTTTGGAAAGATGATTACGCAATACTTTTAACCTGCTCTCGTTGTTTTCAAGCAGTCTCAAACCCGCCCGCAGTACTTCACTGGTAGAACTAAATCTACCAGAGCTGAGCTGAATATTAATGAAATTTTCAAAATGATCACCTAATGTGATACTGGTGTTTTTACTCATGATTAATGTTTATAAATATTCAATAAAAATTTATTATACCAATATTTGGTACTTTTTAAAAGACACACATTGCTTTCTAATAAATTAGAGTGCAATCGCTTAGTACATACAGTGATTATACAAAATACGTCGTGACCTCATTGGTGATAAGTTATTTTTTACATTTACCCAAATCCCGATATAGAAACGCGAATTAGAGTGCAAACACTTGGTGCGTATAGTGAAACTAAAAAATACCGAGTCACCTTATTGGTGATGTGGTGTTTTTTAGTTTTGCTAGACGTATCAAGGGATTGTGCTGTAAACGTGTTTTCTATATCGGGACTTGGGATTTACTAGACGTACTAAGGGGGAATGCTATAATCGGGTTTTCTATATCGGGATTTGGGTAATACATTTATGCTTGATAAATTCAATACTGTGCGCCGTTATATAGAGCAAAAGATTGATCAATGTTTTGCCCTTATTTATAAAAAAATTAACCCTTTAATGAGTGACAAATTTGATGGTGATACCCGCTTTGCTTTGATTACTGTTAATTTTTCTACTACTTATTATCTTAAACTCATGTTATTGACGTTGTGTGAGCAACAGGGTTTGGATAAAATTTCTAAAATTGTTGTTGTTGATAACAAATCAGGTGATGGCGGTGCTGATTTTTTAAAGCGTTTGGCTGCTGAGGTCTCACGGGTGTTTGTGATTGAAAACCATTTTATTTGTACACATGCTCGTGGTTTAAGGATTGGAATCAATTATTTGCAGAAACTTGAAAAATCTGAAAAGAAAAAAAGTAATGCTTTTTTGGTTTGTGATACAGATATTGTATTTAGAAATACGAACACACTTACGGAGTTGGTTTCAATTTTCGATTCTACTGATACTGCCTTTGCTGGTGAGCTCAGATACAGTTCCACTGTTTGCCCTCAAGCACAGGCTTCTTTTTTATGTGTTCGCCGTGATTGTTATGCACGCTCTGATGTTGCTCCATTTGTCAATCATGGCTCACCGGCTTTTTGGATGCAACGCAGCCTTTGGAGGGCTGGCTTACATTTGCATGATTTTCGCAGTAATTATGGCGGATATATCTTACATCGAGGACGCACGGGAGTAGCCGCAGCTAACAAGCACCACCGACTCAGTAGCTTTACCACGACTGCCAATAACAAACCTCATTTTATGGGCGTTGAAAATGGCCAACAGATTTGGCAATCAACAGAAGACCGTTATGCTCATTTATTGTTGCCTGAGTCTGAAGATGATTTTATTGAGTATCTTGCTAAAAAACTGAATTGATTGGTTTTAATCATACAAGTTACGAACAAGTCCTTGAAATCTACCGGTGCAACTAAATAATTCAAAGTCATTTCTGTGATTCAGTTCAATTTATTTTAAAATTCTGCTGTTAGAATATTTATTTATTTTTGACTAATTGGGCTTTTATTGTATGCGTTCTTTATCTCTTATATTTTGCTGGTTAATTCTTTTCTCAATCTTTCTGCCTCAATCTGCTTTTACGGCTGATTGTGACACAATTTTTTCTCATGGTTTTGAGGAAGGGAATTCTGGAAACTCTCAATGTAGCGCCCTTAATATTGAGCCTATGGGTTTGCATACGGCGAATTTTGGCGATGTATTTACCTTTCAACCGGTGATAACTGGCGTTGTGAATGTTTGTCGCAAGGATATGGGCCACGATGATGTTTTGGTTGATTCAGAAACGGGTTTGATTACTTGGGATACCAGTTCTTTGGCATTTGGTCGTGGCTTTTATATTCGTATTAAGTGTAGCAATTATGGCGAAAGCCAATATGCTTCTTTGGTTGTACATGTGGACAAATCAGGCAGCAGTCAATTGCGGGTGGCTGGAGAAAATGGCGTGTCGCCCTACATCAATAGTGCTTCACGCAATATGAATAGCGGCGATACTATTGTATTTCCTGATGGCTTGTATCCTGTTTCGGTGACTTCCGATGCCAGTTATGAAAATGCATTCAAACAGACCAACAATGTACCAACCGATGGTAGCGCCATTCAGTTCAGTACTATAATTGCCCAGTCTCCTGGCGGAGTAGTTATTTCTGGCGCGCCTCATAATGGCATTCCTAAACAAAAAAATGCCATTCAAATGAGTTCGTCTAATTACGTTGCGATTGTTGGATTTGTTATCAAAGATGTCAGGCGTGAGGCTTTTACTGCTAGTGGCAACAACCACTTATTGGTGGAGTTTGTTGGTACAGCAGGCGCTGGGACAAATTTACTGCCTTGTTCAAATTTTTTAGAAGCTGCCAATGGCTGGTGTTCACAAGCAGGGATGCGGGTCAATACGGGTACGCCTTTGTTACAGTCAAATTATGATTGGGGTCAAAATCGTTACGGTATTATGACGCGATCTACTACTAGCTCTATTACTCGCCGATCTTTTGTTCGTTTGGATGAGCACCGTGGTGATCAGCCCTATGGTGCTTTTAGTGATTATTGCGATGAGGCACATTTGAGTCAGGACAATACCGTGTTTGATTCTTTGGCGATTGCCGCACCCCATTATAAAAATTATGCAGGTTTGTCTACATTTCCTGCTACAGGCTGTGAAAACATGCCGTCTGACCTGTCTGTAATTGGCTTTTTGGCTGTTAACAATGATTTGTCTTTAGCGTTATTAGATTCAAAAGCTGGCGTTGATCACATTTGGGACTCAATCGTGTCTTATGATTCTCAAGCAACCTGCACTCCACAAACCAATCGTTGTGCTGCTGCTCTTTTACAGGCAGATAAGCCGCTAAATATTAGCAATTCTTTTTTTGGTAATGCCCGTGAGTTTCCAGGCAATAGTGGCACTGTTGCATTTGGGTCTGATATCAATTTTATTCAGGACATTGTATTACAAGATGTTATTTCAGAAGCAGATACTGGGCAAGCTCCCCGTTATTTGCCTGAATCACAGTTGTATTTTCGTGGCAAATCCGATACATTTTTTGGCGATGTTGGTTATAACCAACAAGGCAATGTACGGCGCTGGCCTATTGGTGGTGAAGATATCATCGCTGATAATATGCGCAGTTATCATAATCCAGCTGCCTATAAAGTAGGTGGTGGAACTGTAGATATTGATGGAAATCGTGGAGCAACAGCAACAGGGGAATCAATTTCTGAATATTTGTGGGCCTATATTGACCCATTAATCCCGCCTTTGGTTGTGAGGGTTAAAAATAAAGGCAGCTTTCATCGTATCGCGTGGGAACATTTGAGCAGTTTACGGCGTGCAAATGTTACTGGCTGGAAAGTGATTTGTGTTTCTGATAATAATACCGAGCTTGCAGCCTTACCTGAAACTCAGTTATTGTTTACCTACTCACAGGGCAACTGTACAAGCTATGGCGTTAGGGCGGTTTATGCCAGTGGTGAAAGCGGCATTGCTTATACCGAAGGGGTTAATTTGTGATATTCCTATATGTATTTATGGTCTTGTCATCAACATTTGAAATAGGTGAATTAAGATTTCAATCCCAAACCCCTGAATCATTAAGCAGCTATCAAAACCCTACTGACTTTACAGCTTTCACTAGTATTCCTAATCTCTCAGGTATTACTTATAACCCATTTGAAAATGAATACGTTACCGTCCATCAAAACCAATACTGCCGACTGGATGATAATTTTAATGAATTGTTTTGTGGGTCACTCGCTTGTAGTGATTGTGAGGACATTAGCTTTCTTGGTGTCAATGGGAGTTTTTATGAGTATGCTATTGTTGAAGAAGGTGGTCCCCAGGGCTCGGTTATCATCGCTCAATCCCCCATTTCAACCCACATTATTCGCCTGGATCAAATCTCAACACAAACCTTAACCTATGCAGCAACTTTAGGCGGAGATTCAGGCGAAGGTGTCGCCTATGATGCTGTGAACAATATTTTTTATGTCTGCATCGAGGATCCAAATATGTTGGTTTTGGCATTTAACCGACCTGCCGATAGCGATGATGCCACATATAGCAATGGTTCTTTGGTCGTAACAGAAGCCTTAACAACCGGACAGTTGAATGGTATATTGGGAAATAGTGCTGATTTGTCCAGTTGTTATTTTAATCAAGGAACCGGACGTTTGTGGTTGATGTCTGATGTTGCTAGTAATATCAGCGATGTGGATTTGTCTGGTACACTTTTTGATCAAATCGATCTGCCGGATAGACAAGTTGAAGGATTTACCTTTAGTGCTGATTTTAAACAATTAATCGTCGTCACTGAACCCAGGGATTTTCAGATTTATACCAATTCAGATACCATCTATAGCAATAGTTTTGAGGAATAGTTTCGCAGTCAACGAACAACAATAGGCTTTAAACTCTCAGTAATTTTTAATTCTACTAATCCCGATATAACAATGCGACACGAGTGTAAGCCATTGGTATGCATAGTGAATATAAAAATACCGAGTCACCTTATTGGTGATGTGGTGTTTTTTGGATTTGCTAGGCGTGCCAAGGGATTGCGCTATAATCGTGTTTTCTATATTGGGATTAGGGAATTGTACCAATACTCTGCTAAAATACAAATCACATTATTACAACTGGAAACAGTCATGAGCGACACTAAATCTTTTGAGAATTCAGTTAAGGAACTGGATGCTATTGTATCAAAAATGGAATCTGGGGAACTGAGTCTAGATGAGTCTTTGGAATTATTTGAGAAGGGTGTGAAATTAACCCGGGCTTGTCAGAAGACTTTGGCAGATGCGGAAGCCAAGATTGAAAAATTGATGGCTGATGTGGATGAGTGATTTGCGCGTTTTGAAGGGTATGGATTCCCGCCTTCGCGGGAATGACGGAGTTAATCTTGGGAATGATGGAAGTGGTCTTGGGAATGAAAACGGCGATCTTGGAAGTGATAGAAACTCTGATAGGAGTGATAGTACCTTTGAGTTAAAAACCGTCGGTTACCAAAATCGCATTAACAGTTTTATGATGGATATGTTAGATGAAAACTATCCTCAATCAAATAAGTTGGTCAATGCTTTGTCCTATTCTTTGATGTCTGGTGGTAAGCGGATTCGGCCTTTGTTGAGTTATGCTACGGCTGAAGCTCTTGGGATTGATTTGGCTCAGGCTGATTATGTGGCTGCAAGTATTGAGATGATTCATGCTTATTCTTTGATTCATGATGATTTGCCAGCCATGGACAATGATGACTTGCGTCGTGGTAAGCCAACTTGCCATATAGAATTTGATGATGCTACCGCTATTCTGGCGGGAGATGCTTTGCAGGCCATGGCTTTTGAAGTATTGAGTCACATTGATGCCGATCCAAAATTAGTCGTGCAATTAATTAGACTCTTGAGTTTATCTTGTGGTGTTTTAGGCATGGCCGGTGGTCAATCTTTAGATTTAGAATCTGAAAACAAACAGCTTGATAAATCTTCCTTGGATATCATTCATCAGTTGAAAACTGGCGCACTGATTTCTGCTTCTGTTGAAATGATAGGGTTACTTTGTTCCAGTTGTGGCGATGAAAACAAGTTGGCTTTAAAGCAGTATGCTTATGACTTTGGTATGGCTTTCCAAATCATTGATGATGTACTGGATGTCATTGGTGATGAAGCGGTTATTGGAAAACCTGTAGGATCAGATGAGTCCAATAACAAGTCTACTTACCCTGTAATCATGGGACTGAATGCTTCTAAAAATGCAGCCTTAACTCACTCACAAAATGCAGTTGCACAATTACAAACCTTGCCTGGTGATAGCAGTTATTTAAAATATTTGGCCGAGTATTTGGTTTCTAGGGAAAGTTGACGGCAATGTGCGTTGTTATTACAAAAAATCAGAAGGGTTAGCCCTTGTCCATGTGGCTGCTTTGACCTTAAAGACTTCATCTTCTAGGACAAAATCGACTTTAAATTGAATCATGTCGGCACGAATCGAAGTCAAAATACTGGCGCTTTCCATCGGCTTACCGCCCATCGCCGCGGCTATTTCAACTTGTACACTTTCATCACCATTCCATTCGATGTCTTTAATGCTTGAAAACACATACAATGATTTATGGCGCATCAGTTGCATTTGAATGGCACGTTTGATATCTCTGACGGTTCTTCCCTGCTCGTCACTGTAGTTTTCGCTGACGTATTCAACAATTCTTGCCAGCTTTCTTTCTTCGAATCTATTTTCTAGTTCTGCGATGGATTGGGAAAGGAGTTGTTCTTTGCTGAGTTGTTGCTCACTGCTACAACTGACCAGTGTCAGTATAAAGAAAAGAATGTAAAAAAATTTCATACTTCTATCTTACATGAAGTGAGTTTAAAAAGACATGGATTAACTTGCAACATCCATGTATCAATCCCTTCGGGTTGTTAGCGCATAGCAAAACGACTATCCTGTCGTTTGGTCCCGCCTTCGCGGGAATGACGGTAATGCTGTGGACTCCCGCCTTCGCGGGAGCGACGTAGTGTGGTGACTAATCAATCAACCCATTAAATGTAGCACTGGGGCGCATGGCTGCGATAACCTTTTCGTTGCTGGTTGAAAAATATCCACCAATATCAACTGCAGTTCCTTGGGCTGCTAGAAGTTCTGCGGTTATGGTTGTTTCATTATCGCTTAAATCATTTGCCAGTTGTGTAAAGGCTGTTTTAAGTTCCGAGTCCTTATCTTGTTCTGCTAGGGCTTGTGCCCAATATAAAGTTAGGTAAAAATGGCTGCCTCGATTGTCTATTTCGTTGACTTTTCTTGACGGTGACTTGTTTTTCTTCAAGAATTTATCGGTTGCGAGACCTAATGCACTGGCAAGAACCAAAGCTTTGGCATTGCCTTTTTGACCCATGTCTTCAAGTGATACCGCCAGTGCCAAAAATTCGCCCAGAGAATCCCAACGTAAATGACCTTCTGCGACAAATTGTTGTACGTGTTTTGGTGCTGATCCACCTGCGCCTGTTTCAAATAATCCACCACCTGCAAGCAAGGGTACGATAGACAACATTTTTGCAGATGTGCCTAATTCTAAAATAGGGAACAGATCGGTTAAATAATCACGCAATACATTGCCTGTTATTGATATGGTGTTTAATCCTGCTGTCACACGTTCACACGTGTAGCGCATAGCATCAGTGGGTGATTTGATTGAAATATCTAAGCCTTCTGTGTCGTGATCAGATAAATACTCTTCGACTTTTGCCATGATATTTCTGTCGTGTGCACGTTCTGGATCTAACCAAAAAACAGCTGCATCACCGGTGTTTCTGGCACGGGTTACGCCCAATTTAACCCAGTCTTGTATCGGCAAATCTTTGGTTTGACTCATGCGCCAAATATCACCTTGTTCAACATCGTGTGACATCAGTACACCACCATCTTGGCCCAGGACTTGCACAGTGCCTGTATGTGGAACTTCAAAGGTTTTGTCGTGCGAACCATATTCTTCAGCTTTTTGTGCCATTAATCCCACATTACAAACATTGCCCATGGTGGTAACATCAAACGCACCATTTTCTTTACAGTAGGTAATTATTTCTTGGTAAATGCCAGCATAACAACGATCAGGGATACAGGCTTTCATGTCTTGTAGTTTGCCTGCTTTGTTCCACATCATTCCCGATGAACGAATCGCAGCAGGCATGGATGCATCAATAATCACATCACTTGGCACATGCAAGTTGGTGATTCCTTTGTCAGAATCGACCATCGCCATATCCGCTCTATCGGCATAACATTGATCAATGTCGGCTTCGATTTCTGCACGTTTATCGGCATCCAGTTCGGCCAAATTGCTCAGTACATTTCCAAACCCATTATTTTGATTGACACCAATTTGTGCAAAAGTTTCGGCATGTTTTTCAAAGACGTCTTTAAAGAAGACGGTAACAGCGTGTCCAAACATGATCGGGTCAGAGGCTTTCATCATGGTGGCTTTTAAATGCAATGAAAACAATATTCCTTTGTCTTTTGCATCTTGTATTTCAGACTCAAAAAATGCGCGCAAAGCTTTAACACTCATGACGGACGCATCAATCATTTCTCCAGCCAACAAAGGTGTACTTTGTTTTAAAACGGATGTTTCGCCATTGTGATTCAATACGATTTTGACATCATCGGCCTGCTCTACCACTATCGATTGTTCGCTAGAATAGAAGTCACCATCGGTCATATGTGCCACATGTGATTGTGAATCTTTGCTCCATGCACCCATTGAATGGGGGTTGTCTTTGGCAAATTGTTTAACTGGTGCTGCTACTCGACGGTCAGAGTTGCCTTCACGCAATACTGGGTTGACTGCTGAGCCCAAATTTTTAGCATAGCGGGCTTTGATTTCAATTTCTGCATCATTGGCAGGTTCATCTGGGTAGTTGGGTATTGGATAGCCATCGCCTTGTAGTTCTGCTATTGCGGCTTTTAATTGTGGAATAGATGCGGAGATGTTGGGCAGTTTAATGACATTGGCTTCTGCTTTTTTTACCAGTATCCCCAGTTCTGCCAAGGCATCGGATTGTTGTTGTTCTGGTGTAATGAAATCGCCAAAATTTGCTAAAATTCGACCACTCAATGATATGTCTTTGGTTACTATATCTATGTCAGCTGTTGCTGTGAATTTTTGAACAATGGGTAAAAAAGAAGCCGTTGCTAATGCTGGTGCTTCATCGGTTAATGTGTAAATAATGGTTGATTTTGACATATTTGTATTCCGATTTGATTTATTTTTGTGTCACGTATTATAACGGAATAGATATCAGTTTTGTAAAGAATTTACGCTCACTTTAGGCACACATGTTGATAGCCCATGTTGATAGCTATACGCGATTTATTGTATCTTCTCTGTCATTACCTCTGTATTGACAGTTGACAAGCAAACTTGTATAATTCAACCATGAGCCAACTAAAAAAATCTGAATATTTACAAATTAGAGTTTCCAAGCAAGAAAAGGAAATCATCAAATCCTCTGCACAATCCGCTGGCGTAGATATGTCTGCGTGGATTTTACAAAGAGTCTTGCACGACAAAGCCAAGCAATTTGTCAAAATAATCAACAAACTGCCTGATGAAGAACAATCTTTTGTATTGGCTGAGTTGCATGATTTTTTAGCCAAACTAAAGGCGATTGATTTTGAGTTAGCACTGAATTTAGAACCAGTGATTGAATTGACAGATTTTCAAATTAATTATGTTATTGCTATGATTGTACATCGTGCCAAGCAACTGAATATTTCAGCCCCAAATTGGATTAACAATTACCCTATTCTGCCACAGCCTTTTTTTGCCACAAACCTTAAAAGTTTGAGGTTTCATTTATTAATCAATTCGCCGATTGCATTTAAACAAAGAAACATTTTTATAGATTCTTCCATTGGCGATCGCGTGTAATGGTCAAAATCACCAAAAAAGACATTCTTAAATTATTCAATTTGCTGAACGACGGCTTAAAAAAAGAAAAAACCAATTGCGATCTTCATGTTGTTGGTGGCGCAGTGATGTGCTTGGTTTTAGATGCAAGGGCATCGACAATGGATGTCGATGGATTGTTTAAACCATCGGCAATTGTCAGAAAACTTGCAAAAGAGGTAGGTTTGAATTTTGGAGCGGGTGAAAATTGGCTAAACGATGGCGTCAAAGGCTTTTTTAGTGACAAAGGTACATTTAATCCATTTTTAGAATTATCGCATTTAAAAATATACTGTGCCACACCTGAATATTTACTGGCAATGAAATGCCTTGCCATGCGCATCGGCGAAGAATTTCATGATATAGCTGATATTAGATATTTATTAAGACACCTTAATATAGAGTCCTATCAACAAGCACTTGACATTATTTCCGACTATTATCCGATAGATCGGTTTCCACAAAAAACAATGTATGCTCTGAAAGAAATATTAGAAGATCAATCGCAATAGACAGAGCCATCTCCCCACTTATAACGTTAACCAGTTTTTTATTACCGCATAAACCTTTTCATCACTTAACAATTGCATGTGACCAATGTTTCTACCAATCCATTGGTTTTGCTTGGGTATATTTAGATTGAAAGCAGATTTTTTATCAATACCCAATGCGCTATTGATAGCAACCAATCCATCACCAATCACGTCATTGGCTAATTTTGATGATTCTTTTTCTGATTTTGTTGTGGCGATGGCATAACATTGGATGTTTTCAGGTAACGGGATGACTTTTCGTTGTTCTATATCTTGCCAATCTTCATCAACAATATAACCATGGCGCAAATCGGTTAAACCATTGCTGCGGACCTTGGTGATTTTTGCAAATGGCGCACTGTAAGGACTGATTTCTAACAACACATCTGCCCAATGACCGCCTTTGGCCAATACTGCACCGTGATGCGGCGTTCCTAAAAATATGATTCTATCTAAATGCGACAACCATTTATGATTTGTTTTTGCTGCATAATAACAGGCACTGCGAGCGAGAAGTCCGCCCATGCTGTGACCAAGAATATTTAACCTGACATCTTGTTTCAATTTGATTTTATCTATTACTTCTGCCAATTGCCTGCCATTTTCAGACACATGTAAACCAGAATTGTAATGTAGATAGATAATAGTATGGCCTAATTCTTCTGCAAACAAATCACCATGGTTATGACCATCACGTGTCCACTGTAAATCATTCATACACAAACCATGGATTAACAGAGTAACATCGCTTGATGCCTTATCGAATAACTTTTGGAGTTGATTATCGTCTAGAGGTTGACCATTGATACGAAAACTCATGTTAATGGCTAACGGATTCTCACCTTTTTCAAAATGATCGCCAAGTACACCATTCATCGCTGCTGCGGCTGCTTCTCTGGTGGCTGATAATTTATGCTCGCCGGTATAATCTCCATGCATTTGACTGGTTTTATTAAAGATAGCGTTAATCCCCTCACCCAATAAATGCGTAACGGAATTAATGCTTTTATAAATCAGTCCCGTCAAGCCTTTGGTCTTTTCTTTCGGATCACCCAAAATAGAGGTGTATTGACTAATGGTACCGTGCAAAGACTCCACTATTTTGGTTGTGCCTTTAACCGCATCAATGGTTAATTTGCTAATTCCTTGTAAGTCTGAGGAGAGGTTTTTGGGTTGTTTTGACATGAGTTGATTATAAGACATTTGTTGTTGGATTGTAAGGTAGGCCTCGCCCATCATTAATGTTAATCGAATCTAATATGTTATTTAAAATATCACTGATGGGTAGGGCCCATCTTACGGGTTATAAATGTTCTTTCTCAAAATCCAACAACCATTTTTTACGATGTAAACCACCACCGTATCCTGTCAAACTGCCATCTGTACCAATCACTCGATGACAAGGGATTAAAATATTAATGCGATTCTGACCATTTGCGGCTGCCACAGCCCGCACTGCTTTTGGATTACCCAATGCAATGGATTGCTGCTTGTAAGAACGGGTTGTACCGTATGGGATATTTTGTAACTCTGTCCAAACTGATTCTCGAAACTCTGTACTGGGATAATGCAAGTCAACACTAAAGGTCTTTCTTTTGCCTTGAAAGTATTCGCCCAATTGTTTTTGCAGCAGTTTAAGGTGCGTGTTTGTCCCTGGCAAAATAACGGCATTGAGTCTTTTACATAAATCTTTAAATTCAGCTTCTAAGGTTTTTCTGTCTGTAAAATCTAATAGACATACTCCCGTTTCACTGGCACAGGCAAACATCGGTCCCAAAGGAGAAGTAAAACGGATAATGTTAATGATAACTTTGTCTTTTGACTGACTGGCACTGTCTCCAAATATGGATTTATAACTGTCATTAAAGCCACTTAGCGATTCATAGCCACTATCAAATGCTGAGTTAGTGATGGTCTCTCCTTTTCTTATACTGGTAAAAGCTGAATTTATTCTCAACAGACGTTGATAACTTTGAAAGGTCATATTGTGGTGTTTTTTAAACCACCTGCGTATGTGACTAGGTTCGAAACCTTGATTCTTTAAATCTTGATCTTTGATGCGCAAATAAGGGTTATTGTGCAATTTTTTTATGATTTCCTGGATATAAGTGGGAGTTTCATCCAATTTCCCCATTGGTTTGCATAATTTGCATGGTCTATAACCACTTTGTAGTGCTTGTTGTACTGTATCAAAAAACTCAACATTCTCAATATTGGGCTTTCTGGCTCGACAAGATGGCCTACAAAATATACCCGTAGTCTTTACGGCAGTGATAAACATGCCTTCATACTGTGCAGATTGATTACCAATGATGGCGTATTTTTGATCGAATAAAAGTTGACTGTTCATGTTAGGTATTTTATAACAGTTTTTTAAAATGACTACCGAAAACTTAACAAGTATGTTTTACTATTTAGTGCTTGACCGAGAAAGAATATTCTACTGCGGA
>CAZLZZ010000014.1:0-32853 GCA_964564165.1 uncultured Alcanivoracaceae bacterium
ATTATACACCAAGGCTTCTAGCTTGTTTTAATTTTTCTATATCGGGATTAGGGTAATAGAAAATTATGAATTAAAGAATTAAGAGATTACTAACCCCCTTAATCCACAATTTAGATGAATTGACTTTATTTTTTCCCTATTAATTTTCTATTTTTTTCAAGCCAATTGATTAATTTCTTTTTAGATAAATTTAAAAGCTCTATTTTTTCATCAATAGCATTTAATTGATCGTTTATAGCCTCTTTTAAAAATGGACAATTAGGTTTGGGATTGGAAACAAACGCCATTGCAGGTTTGATTTGTTTAAGTGTAAAACCAACAGTTTGTGCCATTTTGATAAACTTTAATTGCTTTACTGTATCAATTGAATAATTTCGATAGCCATTAGCTAATCGCAATGGTAAAGAGATAAGATTAATTTGCTCATAATATCTGATTGTATCTTTGGACACACTTGATTGTTTTACTAATTCTTTAATTAACACTTTTATAGCTTGACTGTGAAGTATACTCCATAGTGTAACATGCAATTGATTTGAAAAAGGTATAAATATGAATACAGCTATAATTTCCGGATATGGTGGATTAGATAAAATCAACTACATAACAACAAAGCAAGTAGTCCCTAAAAGTGATGAACTGTTAATAGAAGTAAAATCTTTTGGGCTAAATCCAAAAGATATATTGGTAAGAAAAGGAAAGTTTAAACGATTTTCAGGTAAAAAATTTCCGCAAAAAATAGGTTTTGAATTTGCGGGTATTGTAATTACAGCTACAAAATCAAAACTGATTAAGCCAGGTGATAAAGTCATCGGTTTGTTTAATGGTTTTAAAGGTCAATGCAGTAGTCAATATATATGTGTGAAAGAGAAATTGATTTGGAAAATGCCGAGTCAATTAAGCTTTGAAGATGCCAGTGGAGTTTCTTTGGTTGGATTGACATCATTACAAGCCATTCGTGATTTAGGCAAGGCAAAATCAGATAGCACAATTTGTATCAATGGAGCATCAGGAGGCGTAGGAACAACAGCCATTCAGATTGCCAAAATATTTTCTAGAAAAGTTACTGCAATTGCCAGTTATAGAAATATTGAGAATTGTCTATCATTAGGCGCAAATGAAGTAATTGATTATACAAAATCTAATATTTTAAAAGAAAAGAAATCTTTTGATATTTTTTTTGATGTATTTGGCAATTATAGTTTTCGACAAGTTAAACACCTATTAAACCCTAAAGGAATCTATATCACTACCGTTCCATCAAAGGATATTTTTATTCAAACTGTTAAAAACTTATTCAGATTTAAAAAAGCAAAACTTATCATTGTTAAATCAAAACAAAAAGATTTACATTGGTTGGTTTCGCAAATCAATGATAAGCATGTAAAGCCTGTGGTTGATAAAATATTCTCTTTTGATCAAATTAAACAAGCTCAAAAGTACCTTGAAACGAAACGTGCAAAAGGTAAAGTTATTATATCTTTAAACGATAAGATAGAGTCAGATTTCACAGATGATACAGATTAAAAAACAAAACCACCGCAGTGGCTCCCTTTGGTACGCCAAGAAGCGTACCTTTACCAGTTGGTAAAATTCCAACCCGCCAAATTAACTGTTCGGGTGGAAGCGAAAGGAACAACAGTTAATAGAAGTAGGTATCGACCCCAAAGCCCGACCAGAGACTTTAAGTGTTGAAAATTATGTTAATTTAACAAACACATATGGGAGCGCAGGCGGCTCGCCTGCAAATGATTGAGAGTCATCAATCGCCCGAAATATACTTAGGCCCTTTGCCTGCAACTTTTTCATAAACCCCACCACCGGCACGTTTGTATTTTGTAAAACCTTGTTTTTCAGCGGCTTTATTAGTGAGCATATGCGCCTTGCCAGCAACCACATAAGGTGCTGAAATCACTTTCTTAACCTGATGGCTGCATTCTGGGCACATAGTTAAGGGTTCTGCATTCATGCGTTGCAAAATATCGAAACCATTACAGCAATAATCACAACAGTCATCGGATGAATTTTGATATGTATAAAAAGGCATAAGTTTTAGTTCTCGGTTTTTGTAGGGTGCTCACCTACGGAGTAGTAATAAAAAAACCCGTTAGAATAATTATCCTAACGGGTTTGTCAGACAATAATTAATAGCTTTTATTTAACGCCATGCATTAATTTTTTCAATGGAAAAGATACGATAAACATAATTAATGCTGCACCCATTCCTAATTTCAACATAAACCAAAATAGCTCAGTGTACTTAACTAAAAAGTCATTGACACTCATGGTTTTGGCGATAGCTGAATCAACTGCTGCAATATTCGCAATTTTAGCAGCCAGCATTTCAGATAAACCTGTGGCTAAAAACCAAGTTCCCATAGAGAAACCAACAATGTTTTTTGGTGACAGTTTAGTAACGGCAGACAAACCAACAGGTGACAAACATAATTCGCCAGTAGTATGTAAGAAATACATTAACACCAACCAAATGGCAGCCACTTGCCCCGCCGCATTAGGCATGCTAGAACCAATGATCATCACACCAAAACCAGCAGCCACAAAAAATAGTGCCAAAGTAAATTTCAGCGAAAGATTCGGGTTCATGTTCATCCTGTCAAGTTTCACCCACAACCATGCAAATAGTGGAGCAAAGATAATGATGAACAAAGCATTCAAAGACTGAAATTGTGAGGCTAAAACGGTAAAGCCAAACATTTCTCTGTCAACCACACGATCGGCAAACAAGGTCATTGAAGTACTGGCTTGTGCAAACAAAGACCAAAAAACAATGGTAGATGTAATCAGTACCATCAAAACAATCAATTTGTCTCTAGCAACTTTATCAACTTTAGTGAAGGCATAATAGAGTATGCCAGCAATTGCAGAAATCAATAAAGTGTTAGCAGTGATAGTTACAACATGTTCTCTTTGTACCATAAACCATATCACAGTTAATGAAGCAAAGCTTATGATGTATATCAGCCATTCTTTTGTAATAGGCCCCAAAACTTTTTTGGCTAGATTTTCAGGATCATGAGGTTCAGCGTGACCCATCAAATGTTTTTGACCGCGAGCAAAAGAAATCAAGCCTGCTAACATACCAATGCCAGCCAAGCCAAAGCCATACGACCAACCATAAGTTTCACCCAACCAACCACATAAAATAGTGGCAGTAAAAGCACCAATGTTAATACCCATATAAAAAATGGTAAAACCAGAATCGCGCCTAGGATCTTCATCTGTATACAATTTACCAACAATGGTTGAAATGTTTGGTTTCAAAAATCCAACACCAATAATTATAAATGAAAGGGCTAAATAGAAGATAGCCAAAGCAGAATCATCACGAGTGATCACATCTCCAATCATTGTCGCCTGTGTGCCTTCAAAAGCCATAAGGAAGTGACCAATAACTAACATGACACCACCAAACATAACTGACTTACGCATACCTAAATACCTATCCGAAACCATGCCGCCAATAAAAGGCAAAGAATAAGCCAGGCCAGCATAAGCTCCCATCAATAAATTGGCATTAGAGTCAGCAAATAAATGGTATTTGACGAGATATAAAACCAGTAAGGCTTTCATCCCATAAAAAGAAAATCTTTCCCACATTTCTGTGAAAAAGCACACATACAAGCCTTTAGGATGTCCCCAAAGTTCTTCTTGTTTCATAATAGCTTCTGTCATTTAAAAGTTCCCTCGTATAATATTAATAATTAACCACCCATATATTAAGCTTATTTTTACTTAAGCATTAAAAAACATGGATTCCCGCCTTCGCGGGAATGATGGTGTGGGTAGTTGTTTAATGTATGCCGTGCATACGTTTTTTCAAAAATGGTATAAGCAATAACATTAATAACGCAGCACCAATTGGAATAGCAGTAAATAACATAAAGAAGCCTGATAGACCATGTTCTGCACTTATTGAATCAATTGAGCTAGCGGTATAACCAGCCAGTAAATTAGCAAAGAAACTGGAAGTAAACCACACGCCAAACATAATTCCAACTAGTTTTTTAGGTGATAATTTACTAACGTACGATAAACCAACTGGAGATAAGCACAATTCGCCAATAGTATGAAAGAAATAAGCAGCTATTAACCAAAACATTGAGACAGAAGCGACACTAGCACCAGCCATAATACCTGATGCTCCATAAGCTAAAAATCCAAAGCCTATCCCGACAAATGCTAGACCTAAAGCAAATTTTACTGGACCTGATGGATTAAGTTTGGTTTCCCATAGTTTAGAGAATAATGGTGCTAACGTTATTATAAAGAACGAATTTAAAATGCCAAACCAAGAAGCAGGTATTTCCACACCAGCCTCAGAATTAAATTCATTGTAGATTTTCCATGCAATAATTGCCCAGATAAGGACAAAACTTAAACCTAGAAATGAGTTAGAAACAGGGATATGCTTGAAAGTTTGTTTAAACAACAATATCAAAACCCAAGTGACAATCAAAATAGGAACAACCGTTAAGAAAAAATTCACCCATATAAATATCGTAGCAGATGTGCCTGTTAATGCTCTTTGGGTATAATCTTTCGCAAAAATAGTCATCGAGCTACCTGCCTGTTCAAATGCCCACCAGAATACTATGACGAAGATTGCCAAAACACCAATAACAAGTAACCGGTCTTTTTCCACATGGGTCAAAGGGTGGTCAATAGCTTCTTCTTCAGTTTCTTCTGCTTTAATTTTTGCTGGTGTTTCACCATTCAGACCAAAAATGCTTTTTGCATAATAAAATTGTAGTAACCCAAAAAACATAAATACACCAGCCAAGCCAAAACCATAGTGCCAGCCAACTGTTTCGCCTACATAGCCACATAACATAATACCCAAAAATGCCCCAGCATTAATGCCCATATAAAAAATTGTATAGGCGCCATCTTTTTTTGCATCATCTTTGTATAAGCCACCTACCATAGAGGAGATGTTAGGTTTGAAAAAACCATTTCCGATAATTAATAACGCCAAGCCACTAAAAAAACTCATCTGTGATTCAAAAGCTAGTGCTATATGTCCAAGAGTCATTAATAAGGCTCCTATGACAACAGAATGTTTATAACCAAGCCATTTATCTGCTATATAGCCACCAAGTAGCGGGGTCAAGTACACCAATGAAGTGTACCAAGCATATAAAATACCAGCATCCTCGCGTGTCCATCCCCAGCCACCTTCTTGCAAGCCTGTTACCAAGAACAAGACTAGTAATGCCCGCATCCCGTAAAAACTAAAACGCTCCCACATTTCGGTAAAAAACAGGATAAATAATCCTGCTGGGTGGTCTAAAACTGTGCCGGTTGCTCCTGCGCCCAGTTTGTTATTTAAATCATCAGCTGTTGTATTCATGTGTTTATCTCTGCTCCAGTTTTAAAATTATTGTTATTTTTTTGTTAAAGTTTGTCATCATATCATGTTTTTTGTATTTGATGCCATGTTTTAATGATGCAATCATTGTTGCATGGATTACACGCCTATTTTCCACACACCTTTTTCCATAAAGGCTTCAATAGTTTGACGATTGGCTTTGTTCAAAAGATTTGAGTGTGAATGTTTTGCGGTTTTGGCATAGTCCGCCAGTTTAATAATTTTTTTATCTTCCATATATGCCAAACGCTTGTGGTAACTGCTACACAAGGCATGTTTAACTATTTTTTCCATGATTTTAGTGCTGCCCTTTTGGTCAAACTCTTGAAAGGCTTGATAATAAGTGGCTCTATCAATAAACCTGATATTTATTGATACATAGTTATCCCGAATCAGCATATAATTGTTTAATACACGACCAATGCGGCCATTGCCATCAACAAACGGATGAATGTGCTCAAAGGTCAAGTGGAACTTGGCAATGCGCTTAACCATGGGCAAATCATCACGCACGTGATATTCAACCAACATGGCTTTGATTAAATCTAAAATGTCTTTAGGGTTTGGTGCTATATAATTTGCAACTCTAACCCATTCATCAGAACTTCGAAATCGACCAGCAATTTCTTCACGGATATTACCGAGGAGCATCTTGTGCAGGAGTAATATCAAATCAACCGACACTCTTTTTTCTGAGGCTTTGTTATTGATATATTCAACCACGCGAGCCAAATTTTTTGCCTCAAATAATTCGCGCTCATTAATGTATCTTTCCAAATCAACTTGCAAAAGTATCCTTTCTGTTTCATCCAGGCTCAAAGTGCTGTTCTCGATAGCATTTGAGTTATACACTTGTTCGGATACTTCGCTGGCATCAATTAGGGCTAACAAGGCCTCTTTGCCCTCTTTGACACGCATGTATCTGTCTCTTAGTTTGTAGATTTGTTGCATAGGCCAACAATGCCATAAATTCACGATATTATCAAATAGTTCGTGAAATAGAGTGGTTTTTTTTTTAAATTCACGATTTTACATGGATAAATGATTTTATTTGTGCGTTTTTTATAGTGTTCATGGCAAAATAAAAACATGAATAAACTTAACAATAAAACAATTTTTTTAACAGGCGCTTGTGGCGGCTTGGGTTCAGCTTTGGCATTGGAGTTGTGTAAACAACAAGCGGATGTGATTATTTCAGATAAAAATTCCCGCTCTCTAGATATTATGTGTAATAAAATTGTTGAGCAAGGCGGCAAAGAGCCGATGGTTTATCCGATGGATTTGGTTGGAGCCACACCCAGTGATTTTATTGTATTAGCAAAAACTATTGAAGAAAACTTGGGAAAACTCGATGCTTTGATTCATACCGCTGTCGAATTTTCAGGATTAACTGAATTTGCACATTACGAAGCCACACGGTGGCTCAAAGAAATGCAAATCAACTTGAACTCACCTATTTTTTTAACCCAAGCCTTGATCCCCTTGCTTACACAATCGGCAGGGAAAATTATTTTCACACTGGATGATTTAGAAGCAACTTCTAAGGCTTATTGGGGGGCTTATGGCACATGTAAGTCTGCATTGGCGCATTTTGTCAGCACCTTAAAACATGAACTTGAAAGTGTCCAAGTTGGCGTGTATTCAATCACACCACCACCCATGAGAACCCATCTGAGATCTAAAGCTTGGTCTGGCGAAGATGACTCGCATTTGCTTGCGCCTGAACAGGTGTTAAAACAGTATATTAAGCTGTTGTAGTTTGTTTCTCTGTCTATCTATCTAGGTCTTGTTGCTTCTGATGAAAACAACTTAATATCGGTTTTGTCTAATAACCAATCACCTGTAATTGGCGTTGGGAATTGAACATTACTGCTCCATGTTTTATTCTCCGTTAAATCTAATGTCATTGTGCCTGCGGGAGCCGAGGTAAAAGCAGAGACTCCAGAACAGCTTGGGCACAAGGTATCACTAAAAATGGCGTTGAAATCAAAATTCAACGGAGCCGTGGTGTTGACAGGGTCGCTGATTAACCAACGCGGCTCACCTGCCGAATCATAAATATAAGGAACGGCAATAGAAGTTTTGCCAATAGTAGCAACAGAAACTCCCCAGCCAGGCCCGTCAGGGCGACCCCATAAGCCTGTATAATTTTCAATTTCTTGCCCATGGCTCCAGACTAACCATTGGATGCTTTCTGATCCTTGGGCGTTATTGATTTGCCAGTCCACTTGTGCGTTTCTTTCATCGTTGAAATCAATGGAAATAGTGCCCACATTTTCAAGCGAAAAAGAACCGTCCAGGTTTAAGCGGGTCTTATCAAAACCGCCAGTATATTTAAAACCCTCTAATTCTCCAGAGCTGATATACCAAGTGGGCAAACCCCTTTGGTCAAAGGTATACCAAATAATCGATAAACGGTTGTTGAATACTTGAATATCAAATCCTCTGCCATTGGTTTCTGGATTGTACCAAAGCCCTGCGTTAGGCCTGATGACTTTATCAACATCGTGATGAAACCTGTCATTTAACTTAGGCACAAGTATCATTTTATGCGGTTTATCCAAGCCATTATCCTTGACCAGTTCGCCTAAAAATTCTCCCGTTTCTGCATTGAATTTCAAAATAGCATTTTGGTCACTGGCAGCAACTAATAGTGTGTTGTTATCGGTGACAACTATGCCGGTTGGATTAGAATAACCATGACTGACTAGATTAACAAACATTTCAGAGACTTCTCCATCATCAATATTAACAGTACCTACTGAGTTTGAATTTTGATTAGTAATATACAGTTTGTTATTAGAGTTAACTGCAATCGCGAAAGGATCGCCAAACCAATTTTGCAAAAAACCATCTGTAGTTGCAATGATATCAATGGTTCTAGGAGAGCGTGAAAAATATAGAAAGCCAGCTTTGCCAAGGAAGTAACTGGTTTCATTAAAAGAAATAACATCAATGGGTTGATCTCCTTCTATCAAGTTCCAACTGTAAGAAAAATCAAAACGGGCTTTTTCTTGCCCTTGAATTGTGAGTATCTGAAAATTATTTAACCGGGTAACGGCTAACGATTGACCATTGTTAATACTGCTTAAACTGGTAGGAAAGCCAGTACCAATTTGCACACCGCCACTTTCATCATAAGGAGGTATGTATAAATCTAAAGGTTCTCGGGTCATTAAGTTGAGTCGTCGAATACCGCTAGAACTGGTATATAAAAGAGTTTGGGATTCTTGGCGATAAGTTAAATCAGATTGGAAAGTAAGTAACCCGTCAGTAGACAAAATTTCTATGCCTTGTGATTCACCAGTCTGGGCATCGACTCTGAGAATTTGATTGCTGCCAACATTGATAACTAGCAAGTCTTGGGCACCATTGTCTAAATCAATATAGGTATCATTGTCATCATCATTGTCCAGATTATCACCCGTTCCATCTGAATCAAAATCTTGTTGCTCTGTGGTATCATTGGGGAACAGGTCGGAATTATCGCCAACACCATCAGCATCAGAGTCGGTTGATTCTAGAGCATTAAATGGAAAAGCATCTACATTGTCATCAACCCCATCATTGTCATCATCTGCATCTTGATTGTCGCCCATTCCATCGGTATCAAAGTCGTGTTGTTCAGCAGCGTTTGATACAAATACATCTGTGTTATCTCCGACGCCATCAAGATCTGTATCACTGGTTTCTGTTGAATTAAAAGGAAAATGGTCATCCCAATCACTAACACCATCAGAGTCCTTGTCTGGGTTTATTTTGGCAAAGTTAGGGATAGGTAAGGTTGAAACAGTGGGTTGATAGTTGGCAACTATGTCTTTCATTTGATTAAGAACATTAACATTATTAAAGTCTTCATCAGAGCCACAAGCCACCCCACCACACTGAATATTGGGGTTGGAAAAAATATTTATTTCTAAAAATCGATCTGGTCTGCCTGTGCCAAATGAGCCCATTACTGTGGCAAATTGACCCAGCTTAGAGAATCCAGAGGCGGCAGGTATAAATCTTTGTGGAGCTGTTGCGTTATTGTGGCCTGCACCCAGATTATGACCCAATTCATGGGCCAATAACTGATCCGTGCAGATTGACCAACTACTCATGCCGTCACTCATTATATGTACACCATAGCTGGGGTCAAAATCGGTGCCTTCTGAATTAAGGGTGGGAAAAAAAGCGACGCCACAACTGCCACGTGTTTCGATATTGTGTGGGCGCATAAGTACAACCATATCAGCCCCGTAAAACTCTCTGTCACGTTTGGCAGTACCTAGACCAAGGACATGTGCTCCTGTTAGGCTTAATCGCAGGTCATTTAACGCCTCGGAATTTGAATTAAAGGGTTTATATACGACCTGTTCTTTGCCCACTAGTCGGATGGTAAGCTTGACCTCTGAATTGGCTAATATTTGGTTGGTTAAATTAAAATATTGATTAAGTCGAGTATCAAGCAAGTCTCCTGGGTATCTGTCGGCAATATCTTGACTGTACAACATGAGGAAATCAATCACTGTATCAGTGGTTTTGGAAACTTTGTTTTTGTTCAATATAAGTGCAACTTTTTCCTTGTGGTGAATTTTATGCTCAAAAGAACAATCGTTGTAATCTAAACCAGTTTGAGGCAACTCAATGACGAAGCTCCCGGTACCTTCTGTAGTAATAATATAATGGGTCTCGCCGATATGCATTTGGCCAAAAATACTGTTCTTGCCAATGGTTGCATTGATATAGCCCTTTGAATCAGAGGTTTTGGCTTGAAAACTTTTGTCTCCATTGTTATGAGAATGGCTACTGACAATGTTGAACAATGATTCTTCATTTGAATTAATGCTCAAAAGAATGCTGTTGCTTTTTTGGCTGAGAACAGGGATCTGGATTTTATGCAAGTACTTGCTAGGAAAACTGGCATACGCAGAGGGATATTGGGACTTGTTTGCCGAGATACTTAGTGAAAAGTGGATAATAAATGATGCGATAAAGAATTTAAACAATAGAGGTTTCATGATTATATAAGGGTTTTATTTATATAGGATTTACGATAATAACACAATTGAGGATCAAATAGTACAACTTTATTAGTTGCTACACTTGCTTACATATGAGCAATAAGCCAAGCTCTAGCAGCTGTCCACAATCTATTAATGGTGCGCGCTGATACATCCATGGCCAAAGCGGTTTCATCAACAGTTAACCCTGAAAAATAGCGAAGTTTGACTACACAAGCCATGTGTTCATCTTTTAGTTCTAATCGAGTTAGCGCACGATCCAAATCTAAAATATTGGCATCAAGAGTAATATCATCGGGTTTGGCAATGTCAATGTTGTGTGTGTGTTTTGCATTGGCGCCGTGTTTTAGTGCCATTTTACTGCGAGCTGAATCAATCAATATTCTGCGCATGGATTCAGCGGCAGCAGCAAAGAAATGTTTGCGGTTTTGCCACTTTAAATTAGGCTCTTTGACCAATCGCAAATAGGCTTCATGAACCAAGGCTGTGGGGGTCAAGGTATGATTGGGTCTTTCGGAATTCATTCTATACTGAGCAATAACTTTAAGTTCAGAATAGACCAAAGACAACAGCTGATTATTTTTGTGCTCATCAGTCATGTCCTGACGAATCAATAACTGAGTAATTTCATTTGCGGCTTTTGAATCTTCTAACATTTCTTTATTTTACCCTATTCCCGGTATAGAAACGCGAATTAGAGTGCAATCACTTGGTATGTATAGCAAATTTAAAAAACACGTCGTCACCTCATTGGTGATAAGTTGTTTTTTAGGATTGCTAGACGTGTTAAGGGGTTGTGTTATAATCGTGTTTTCTATTTTTAACAACTATATCGGGATTAGGGTTTTAGCAAAAATGGGCTGAATATGACATAATGAATGTATGAATAACAATCAATACAACTGGGATAAGCTTTGGGAGCTATTTGAGATACTGATTCTCGAACCCAAATCTGAACATCCTAAGATCATTGCTGATGCAGGTGTCGACAATATTGAAATGCAAGCGGAGTTGAGTAAATTACTTGAGGCCCATTATTCTGAATCAATACTTTTAGACGAGCAACCTCAGTGGAGGGATGAGTTTATCCAAGCTTTTGAGCCGCCAAAATCCATCCGTGGCTATAAGATTGAAAAAAAACTGGGTTCAGGCGGTATTGGCGATGTGTATTTGGGCAGTAAAAACGATGACGGGTTTGAGCGCAAGGTCGCCATTAAGTTTGCCACAACAGGGCGTTTCTCACCCCATGTTTTGACCAGTTTTAACCGTGAACTAGAAGTGTTGTTGTCGTTGAACCATGTTCACATTGAACGCTTGTATGATGGTGGTATCACCGATGAAAATGTGCCCTTTCTTATCGTTGAATACATAGATGGAAGTCACATAGATAAATATTGTGATGACAATCTCATGACCGTAAATCAACGTCTGGTTTTATTTCAAAAAATATGCTTAGCTGTTGATGCTGTTCACCGTTCATTAATTGTTCACCGAGATATTAAAGCTGGGAATATTATGGTGAATAATCAAGGAGAGCCTAAACTGTTGGATTTTGGACTGGCAAAGTTGTCTAACCAAGAATCAGACATTGAATCAGAAAGCCAAACATTGTCTAGCATGATGATGACCATCGCTTATGCCAGTCCAGAACAAATCAATGGCGGCAATATTACCACCGCAAGCGATATTTGTTCATTGGGAATATTGTTGTACTATTTATTAACAGGCAAGCTGCCTTATAACGTTGAAACCAACAATTTGGTCGCAGCTATCCAGACTATCACACAGTTTGTTCCAAAATTGGCCAGTAAAAATACTCAGACTCAGTCAGTGATTGAATCTGTAGAACCCAATTTGGCCAGAAAACTATCGGAAGATATTGAACAGATTATTGCTAAATCAATCGCAAAACAGCCAGATCGCCGTTACTTATCTGCGGTTAAGTTTGCCGATGATATTCAAAATTATCTCGATAATCGACCAGTTATCGCCAAGAAGGATTCTACCTTATACCGTTTAAAGAAATTTATACAAAGACATTTGTTTGGAGTCGTTTTGAGCAGTCTTGCGACAATAACTTTGGTGGCTTTAACATGGGTTTTATTTATACAGTCTAAAGACTTGAAACAGTCCATTCAGGAAATAAGCCTAGAACAAAAAAGAGTGATGCAAGTGACTACTTTTTTAAAAGATATGTTTAAAGTATCAGATCCGTTGGTGACTGATGCTAAAATTATTCAAGTAAAAGACCTGTTGGATTATTCAAGCAATCGTCTGGATTCTCAATTTAATCAAGAGCCCATGACCAAAGCAACGCTGTATGAAACTTTGGGGAATGTGTATTTAAATATGAGCCATTTAGAGCAGGCAGAGCTTCAATTTAAAAAGGCCAATGAGTTGTTTTTAAATCTTGAGAATAAAGACGGGCTGTTGAGGATGTATTTAGCAAGAACAAGATTGTTACAACAACAGGGGAAATTAGAAGAAGCACAAAGCGAAACCAATACATTGTTGAAGTATTATAAATTTGAACAGTTAGCTATTGAAGTTCAAGCGAAAATTGAGGTCTTTCAAGGGATCAACAATTATCAATTGGGAAATTTTGTAAAGGCCAAACAATGGCTTGAGTCCGGATTAGAAAAAAGAATCGAGTTATTTGGAGAAGAGCACTCCTTGGTGGTAGACATATATCAGTTGTTGGGCAATGTCTATTGGAGATTGGGTGATTTTAAACAAGTTGAATATTATTATTTAAAAAGTTATTCCTTAAACAAGAGCCAATTGGGCGAAACTCATCACAAGACCATAAAGAGCCGTTCAGCACTGGGTGCTTTAGCTTATGCCAAAGGCAATTTTGTAAAATCCTTAGAGCATTTTCGACATGTAGCCAACGCTAGGCTTGATAGATTAGGCGACAAGCATATTTTGACTGCCTCAGCGTTTAACCGTTTGGGGGCAACATATTTTGAAGCCGGCGAGTACAAATTAGCAGAGGTAAACTTAATTCTAGCCTTACAAATATTCAATAATTTAAACTTATCTGAGTCTATGAAATACGCCAGAACATTAAACAACTTGGGCTTGGTTGAAAGGCAAGGTCGGCAATACTATAAGGCACAACAAACCTTTTAAAAGCCAGGTCCTTACAAGTTAATCATTTGGGCGAGGCGCACACAGATGTGGCTGGCTTGAATAATAATTTGGGAATGGTTGCAGCCGACATGGGTGAAATTGAACAAGCCTTGTCCTTGTTTAAACAGGCCTATGCGGCTATGTACGCACAAAATCAATTAAAGAATGTCAATATAGCCTTTTCCATGACGAATATTGGCCGCATGTATTTAGAATTAGACGAAAACAAAAAAGCCCAAGACTGGATAAGTCGGGCTTTGGATTTAAGGTTGGAAAAGCTCGGTGAAGGCAACTCATATTATGTAGAAACCCTCTCGGCATTTACAGAAATTCAAATTGCCCAAGGCAACCTAGATGGTGCAAAAGAAAGTTTACAACACGCGGTAAAGATTAGAACAAAAAAATTCCCAGCAAACGACTGGAGAACCGCTGAAAGTCAGGCCTTGTTGGCACTGATTGAGAAAGGCGACAATAAAGACACAAAAGCGCACATAGTATTTAACTGTAACCTTGACATTGTGCGGCAAAAACTAGGCAAGCAGCATTATCGGGTTAACAGACTGCTAGAGAAACAAAAATCATTCAAAATACAAGAGTTCTTTAATCAGCACCAATGTGCCGAAATTAATTGATTTGTGCAGGCCTGTCAATGGTTGTAATTTGTTTACTAAAGGGTCGACCTTGTGAAAATCCCAAGACCTCTAGGGCTTCACCTGGTTTAGATTGAGCGATTATTTCTCTGAAATGGCGTTGGTCAAGGATTGCAACATCGTTAATATGAGTGATGATATCGTTGCGTTTTAGTTCGGACTTGTGTGCAGGAGAGTCTCGATAAACACTGTATACCACTACCCCTCTTTCAGGCTTTACCAGCCGCTGCTGATAAAAATTTTGTGCTGAGTACAAGTTTGCGCCTAACCAACCTCTTAACACTTTGCCATTTTTCAGTATCTCTTGCATGATTAATTTTGTGGCATTAGATGGAATGGCGAAGTTAATTCCTTGGGCGCCTTGTTGGTTGAAATTTGCAGTACTAATTCCGACCAAGTTACCATGAGCGTTTATCAATGCTCCCCCTGAATTGCCTTCGTTAATCGCGGCATCTGTCTGTATAAAGTTTTCAATAGTACTTACCGATAATCCACTTCTGCCTTTGGCGCTGACTATGCCCAATGTAACACTTTGGCTCAGGCCATAGGGGTTGCCAACAGCCATGACTATATCGCCTGTTTGTGTGGTATCTGAATCAGCAAAAGTAGCTGGAGTTAGATTGATGGCTTCAATTTTTAACACAGCAATATCTGTAACTCTGTCGGCCCCGATAATTTTGGCTTCAAGCAATGAGTTGTCCCAGAGCGATACGATGATTTGAGTAGCGCCTTCTATAACATGAAAATTAGTTACGATATAACCATCCTCAGACATAACTACACCTGAGCCCAAATATTGCCTGATTTCTGGTTGCAAGGTTAAGGAGCTTAGTCCCTTGGAATTGTTAAATTTAGGGTTAATCAATTGTTTTCGGTAAACTTCTTTGTGCGTATAAATGCTAACTACCGAAGGAGAGATCTTGTTTACTGCCTGTGCATAACTATAAGGAGCGCTTGGAACCGATGTGTTTTTAGACTTTTTAAAAGGTGAATCGGCTTGAAAATAAACGATTAAAAACCCCAAAGCCAGACCAGCAACGATAGATTGTAGAATAAATTTTGTTAAGGTAAAGGCTTTGCTCATGTTGAAAAAAGAAAACGTGGAGTTGATTAAAAGATGAATTGTACCCGATTAAAAGTGACATAAATAAATTTTAACGTTAATTTAATGTTTTTTTGACACATCAATTATCCGAAATGCTGTATTACAAGAACTGAACACATATTTATGTGTGAAATCATTTAATTTTGGAGTAAAATCCATGCGTTAATGAGTAATAAAAAAGTAGGAGTGAGTAAACATGACTGATCAAGTCAATGAGAGTCGCAGAAACCTATTGATTGCAACCTCTGCTGTAGGTGCAATTGGTGCTGGTTTTGCCGCGGTTCCGTTTTTAAAAGCTTGGCTACCAAGTGAGCGAGCAAAATCAGCTGGCGAACCGGTAACAGCAAATATTTCAAAATTAGAAGTGGGCCAAAAAATCCAGTTGATGTGGAGAGGACAACCAATTTTTATCGTCAAACGCGACAAAACATTGCTTGACACACTTCCAGAATTAAGTGATAGATTAAAAGATCCTGATTCTAATGACAGTATTCAGCCTGGTTCTTCAAAAAATATACACCGCTCTCAAAAAGAAGAGTTATTGGTGATGGTTGGTATCTGTACACATCTGGGTTGTTCGCCTAAAGTTTATTCTGAAATTGTTCCGCAAGCGTTTGATTCAGATTGGAAAGGCGGATTTTTCTGTCCTTGCCATGGTTCGGCATTTGATATCTCAGGAAGGGTTTTTAATGGATCTCCTGCGGGTACGAATATGGTGATTCCGCCTTATGTTTTTGTCGATGACAATAATTTAATTATAGGTGTTGAGTCACTAGAAGGAGAGGCATAATGGGTAAAGAAGTTAACTCTTCGAAGAGTTCATCAAATTCAACAGGTTCAACAGGCTTAATGGGATGGATTGATGCTCGTCTTCCAGTAACCAAAGCTTACAAAGAACATTTGTCTGAATACTACGCACCAAACAATTTTAATTTTTGGTACTTTTTTGGTTCATTGTCCTTGTTGGTTTTGATTAATCAATTGGTTACGGGTGTTTGGCTGACTATGCATTATAAGCCAGATGCAGAACAAGCTTTTGGATTGGTTGAATACATCATGCGTGATGTTCCTTGGGGTTGGTTGATTCGTTATCTGCATACCACTGGAGCTTCCGCATTCTTCATTGTAATTTACCTGCACATGTTTCGTGGCTTGATGTACGGTTCTTATAAAAAACCCAGAGAACTGGTTTGGTTGTTGGGTATGTTTATCTACCTTGCACTAATGGCTGAGGCATTTATGGGCTATGTATTGCCTTGGGGCAACATGTCATTTTGGGGTGCTAAAGTAATCACTCAATTGTTTGGTGTGATTCCTTATTTTGGTGAGGGTTTACTAGAATGGATTCGTGGAGATTACAATGTTTCTGATGCCACTCTTAACCGTTTCTTTGCACTGCACGTGGTCGCATTGCCGATTGTCTTGCTTTTGTTGGTGGTTTTGCACATTTTAGCTCTACATACGGTTGGCTCAAACAACCCTGATGGCATTGAAATCAAAAACAATAAAGATGAAAATGGCATACCTAAAGATGGCATTCCTTTCCACCCTTATTATACCGTGAAAGATATTTTCGGTGTGGGTATTTTCTTATTGCTATTTATGTTTGTTGTTTTTCTTAAGCCTGATATGGGTGGTTTGTTTTTAGAGCACGATAATTACAATATAGCAGATCCTGGCTCGACTCCTGCGCTTATTAAACCCGTTTGGTATTTCACGCCTTTCTTTGCTATCTTAAAAGTCGTGCCTAATGCATTCGCGGGAATGGTAGCGATGTTTGCAGCTATTTTCATGCTGTTCATATTGCCATGGCTAGATAGAAGTGAAGTCAAATCAATCAGATACCGTTTGTTACCATTTAAAATCGCACTGTTTTCATTTGTGTTCTCTTTTATTGCCTTGGGATATATGGGTATGATTGTCTGGGGTGAAACGGAGAAACTGGTGGCGCGAATTTTAACAGGCGTTTATTTTGGTTATTTTGTCTTTTTATTCTTTTATTCGAAAAATGAAAAACACAAGCCCATTCCAGAGAGGTTGACACACTGATGAAAAATTTAATATTAATAACAGCCTTATTCTTGTCGGTAAATGTTTTTGCCGCAGGCGGTGGGGCACAGTTAGAAAACGCACAAACCAATATTCGTTCAACCCATTCATTGATCAATGGTGCAAAACTTTATATGAACTATTGTTCTGCCTGTCATTCTTTGCAATATCAGCGTTATAGCAGAATGGCAGAAGATTTGGGGTTAAGTAGAGATGAGGTGACAGAAAATTTAATCTTTACCGGTGCCAAATTTAGTAGTCATATATTGAAAAACATGGATGATGAGCAGGTCAAAGAAAAAGGGTGGTTTAACAATTCTTTCCCGAAGGATTTAACCCTGGTGGCAAAGGCTCGCGGCAATGATTGGTTGTTTTCTTATTTAAAAGGGTTCTATCAGGACCCCAGTAAATCAACCGGATGGAACAATACGATTTTCCCAGATGTCTCCATGCCGAATGTTTTGTGGGATTTGCAAGGCATTCAAAAAGCCAATTTTGCAGAGCATGAAGATGAGCGCGGTATTGTGAGTCAAACTTTTGCCGGTTTTGAAAATATCACTGAAGGCAAGCTTTCACACGATGAGTTTGATACGGCGGTTAGAGACATAGTTAACTTCTTGGCTTACACTGCAGAACCTGCACAATTGATTCGTATGGCTTACGCCCCATGGGTGTTGTTGTTTTTGATGGTGTTTACCTTTTTAGCATACATGTTGAAGAAAAATTATTTCCAAGATTTAAAAGATATACATTAAAAATCAATAAGTTATAAGAAACAAGAGGTGGCTGGGCAACAATTTCCAGCCACCTTTTTTTGCTTTTAAGTTACTAAAAATGTTACAATGCGCGACTTTGCTCAATTTGGGCGATATTTAACAATGACAAAGGAGATTTTGCCGTGATTATTCCAGCTAGAGGACGATCAATTATTTCAGTATATTCTGTATCAGATTCTTATGATAGCCACAGAATTAGATTTTTATTAAAAACCAAGAACATCAGCAGTATTGACGTGATTGAAGTGGATCCTTTGAACCCGCCAGAAGATTTAATTCACATCAATCCTTATCACACAACTCCTACAGTTGTAGACCGTGATTTGGCTCTGTATGGAACCACTGTTATCACAGAATATTTGGATGAAAGATATCCGCATCCACCATTGATGCCGCCTGATCCAGTAACCCGCGCAAAATTGCGTTTGTATGCGTATAGAATTGAAAAAGATTGGTTAAGTTATATTCCAATGTTAGAAAATGGCACAGTTGAAGAAAAGAAAGTAGCCGTTGAAGAGTTAACGGCAAAACTCAATGCTTCGGTTGATCTGTTTTCGGAAACGAAATTTTTCCTAAGCGATGAAATGACCTTGGTTGATACGTGCTTGGCACCATTCTTGTGGCGTTTAGAGCACTACGGCCTAGATTGGGAAGAATTGCCGAAACCTATTAGAACCTATGCTCACATGATTTTTAGAAGAGATTCTTTTAAACAAAGTGTGTCGGAGCAAGAACGCGAAATGCGCTTTGATTTTTAATAGCACTATATTACTAATTAGAAAAATCAAGTAACAATACACAAATATGAACTCATCTAAACCTTATATCATTCGTGCCTTACATGAATGGATTAGCGATAATAACTGCACCCCTTTGTTATTGGTGAGTTCAAAACATCCTGATGTTCAGATTCCAGCTGGTATTGACGAAGATGGAAAGGTGGTTTTGAATGTTTCCTACGGCGCCACCAAAAATTTGGAATTGGTTAACGAGGGCATATTGTTCGATGCCAGATTTTCAGGTGTCAGTCAAAGTTTGTACGTGCCTATTGATAGTATCTTGGCTATTTATGCCAGAGAAACTGGTCAAGGTATGATGTTTGGTGAAGGGGACAGTAATGAAGTTCCCGATCCAACATTTCCATCACCACAGAACAAAAAGAAATCGACTCTTAAATCGGTTGCTAAGGAAAAGAAAACAGATGGAAAAAGTTTCCTAAAAGTTGTAAAATAAGGAATGTCTGAAAAAAAATACCAAACCTTTAAGGATTTTTATCCTTTCTATTTAAGCCAGCACACCAACAAAATCTGTCGATTATTGCATGTGATTGGCTCTAGTATCATCGTATTGTTAACCATTTATGCGATTGCCACCCAAAGGTATTTGTTGCTATTATTGGTTCCCATCATTGGTTATGGCTTTGCTTGGGTAGGACATTTCGTATTTGAAAAAAACATTCCTGCCACATTCACATATCCCGTATATAGTTTTATGGGTGATTGGGTTTTGTGGTGGCAAGTGCTTACTGGTAAGATTAAGCTTTAAGTAGCTTCCTCTGTAGGCTTCTGGCTTGCTGTTGGTTTGCTAGGGGGATTTGATTTCTTAGGCAAATACCTTAACCAAATCAACCAAATAATCAACGCATCCAAGATAATTAACGCTTGCCATAAATACAAATGAAACCAGTCAAACCAGTTTTTATCCCATTGCAACAAATAATAAAGAGAAATAATTCGCACTAAATTCAATATTTGAATACCGAAAAACCCAAAAATACAACCATAAATCTTATGTTTAAAACTAGAAGGGAAGGCGAATATAGCTGAAAACAGAATAATCATTGCTTCAACGCCATTGCAGCCTGCAGCGATTTGTACTGCTTGTCCAGTACTGGCACTGCGAATGATATCGCCAACTGACTCAACATCACTATCAAACAGTTGCATAATTGCCGCACTAACCGTAGCCAAATAACCTGTAAAAGGCAAAATAACAGCTTGACGAACGGGCTCGTACAATTCAAGGGTAAACAGTGTGATTACTAAAACAATAAAAAGTACAGTAAAACGAGCCATATACAAAGCCAAAATAAGGAAACTATATTCTATATATTTTCTTCATATTAGCCATTAAATGATGGGTATTTAAACAAAATATAAGAATTAATGAAATGATAATTTAATTTTAACGAAACCGTAACGCAAATGTTAGTATACTGGCTGCAAGTTAAGTTAGATACAGGTGCTAAGAACCTAGGATTACGGAATCAAAATTTACAGCATCTACTTTTAGCCCAAGATTTGTGAAAGCTTATCTTGGGTTTTTTTTTATAAAATTTACTGAGAGTTTTCTCCTGAGTAGGGATTGTAGCGAAGAAAACCTGAATTGAGCACCACAATAGTTGGTTTAATATTGTCGGCTTTCTATCAGTTTTCTATCATTAGTTTTCTATTCTGGGCAAACTCCTAGCCACTTGGTTTAAATGGAGAAAAAATGAAAATACTTGTAATAGAAGACAATACTGATATTGCTGCTAATATTGTAGATTACTTTGAAGACAAAGGACATATAGTAGACTATGCAGCAGATGGTATTACTGGGCTGCACTTTGCTGTAACTCAAGATTTCGATGTGATTGTCTTAGATTTGATGCTTCCAGGCATGGATGGTCTGGATGTTTGTAAGAAACTAAGAAAAGAAGCCGATAAAAATACCCCAGTATTGATGTTGACCGCAAGAGACAATCTGGAACAAAAATTAAAAGGGTTTGAGTATGGGGCTGATGACTATATGGTCAAGCCTTTCGCCCTGCAAGAGCTAGAAGCAAGGGTGACCGTGTTATCTAATCGCAGAAGCAACAACTCACAAAAAATATTAATCGTCGATGATTTAGAGTATGACACCAACACTTTGATTGTAAAAAGAGCTGGCAAAGAATTAGAAATGAATCCAACTGGATTAAAGCTTTTAAAGAGATTAATGGAAGCATCCCCTTGGGTTGTGCCCAGACACGACTTGGAATTAAAGGTATGGGGAGAAGAAATGCCGGATAGTGATTCACTAAGGGTGCACATTCATGGATTAAGGGCTACAATTGACAAACCTTTTGATAAAGCATTGATTCACACAAGACATGGCATAGGATACAGAATAGCAGATTTGGATGAAGTTTCGTAATAAGCTTAAATATAGAATAATTATAGCATTTCTCGCACTAAGCACTCTGCTTGGTGCGTTGTTTGCAACAACAGCTTTAACAATTCGTGAAAATTTAAGTACCAATTTAATTGGAGAATCCATTAAAGAAGACTTAGATGATTATATGGACAAGTTTGCCAAAGACCCCGAAGGAACCAAGGGAGAGCCCATTGCCTCAAATGTAACCGCCTTGTTAACTTTTCCTGAAAATTTGCCCTTAAAGCTGCCCATTAGTTATGCAGACCTAGAAGATGGTATCCACGATATTTCAGAAGACAGTAAACAATACAAGGTCGCTGTTAATAAGCGACACATCATCGAAGGCAAAGAAGTGTGGGGTTATATTAAATTTGATGTCACCACCCCTGACAATGAAAACCGCTTGGTCTATTCGGCATTGGCAGGTGTTTTTGTTTTGTTTACCATTATTGCTTATTTTTTGGCCATATATGCCTCTAAAAAAATCCTAAAGCCACTAAGTCATTTATCAACAATGGTAAAAGAACAAAACAAAAGCCCGCAAACTTTGGCCAAACATTTTGCAGACGATGAGGTGGGTCAGCTGGCACAAGTTTTGGATGATTATGCAACTCAGCTCACCGACATTGTTCACAGAGACAAAGAGTTCAACGCAGATGTGAGCCATGAATTGCGAACCCCGTTGGCTGTTATTGCCAGTACTACTGAATTGATTCTGGGTCAGTCAGACATTGATGAAAAAACCCGACTGCGTCTGGCAAGAATTGAACGGGCTGTTAAACAATCAGCAGAATTAACTGAGACTCTGCTTTTATTGGCAAGAGAGGAACAAAAGACCGATAAAGATTTGCAAAGAACTCAGGTTGGGCAATTAATAAAGGAAATTGTTGAAAGCTTTGAAGCCACAATTAAGTTAAAAAAGCTCAAGGTGAAAGTAATAGAAGAAGACTGGTTGCAAGTCAAAGCACCCTCTGCTGTAGTGTCAGTTGCTTTAAGTAATTTGATTGGGAATGCGATTAAATATACGCCTCAAGGAACGATTCAAATCGTTTTAAAACAAGACCGTGTGTTAGTGGTGGATCAGGGAACAGGTGTCAGCAATGAAGAACTGCCCAAATTATTTGAAAGACATTTTAGAAGTGATTCTGTGACTCAAAAAGGTTCAGGTCTAGGTTTAGCAATAGTCAAGCGTTTGTGTGAATTGTACAATTGGGATGTTATTATTCATAAAAATGATACCAGTGGATTGACTGCAGAATTGATATTTCACAAATAAACTCGTAAAAATTCGTAAAAACCCGTTAAAACAATGAATAAGAACTTTTGATTGATTAAAATGCCACAATATATGCACATGAAAACACTTAAAAATAAAACCAACATGAAACTCACACAAATACTATTCATGCAAATACTTTTTCCCAGCCTCTTACTATTGATTGTTTCTATCGGTCATGCCCAGACGATAAACACACCAAGACCACCTTCAATAGATGCCAATAGTTACATATTAATGGATTTCAATTCAGAAACCTTGCTGGCAGAATTTGGCATCAATAAAAGAGTAGATCCTGCCAGTATCACTAAGATGATGACTGCCTTTGTGGTTTTTACTGAACTGACAAATGGCAATTTACAATTAACCGACAAAGTCACAATCAGCGAAAAAGCATGGCGCACTGGCGGCTCAAAAATGTTTATTGAGGTCAATAAAAAAATAGCTGTAGAAGACCTCATTAAAGGCATGGTTATTCAATCAGGGAATGATGCCTGTGTCGCACTATCAGAACACATAGCTGGATCGGAGGAAACATTTGCCGATTTAATGAATCTGCATGCAAAAAAATTGGGCATGAGTAACTCAAACTTTGTAAATGCAACAGGTTTGCCTGAAGAAAATCATTACATAACAGCCAAAGATGCGGCAATTTTGGCCAAGGCCATTATTGTTCAATTCCCTAAATTCTTTGAACTGTTTTCAGAAAAAGAGTTTACCTTCAACAAAATCACCCAACACAACAGGAATACTTTGCTTTGGCGTGACCCGTCGGTCGATGGTTTTAAAACAGGGCATACCCAAGCGGCTGGATATTGTTTGGTTTCTACAGCAGAACGCAACGGTATGCGTTTGATAACAGTAGTGATGGGTTCAAAGTCAGAAAAATCACGCGCCGATGAAAGTCAAAAATTATTTAACTATGGTTTTAGGTTTTTTGAAACAAACTTGCTTTACAAAAACAGTGAGAAAAGAGTCAATATTGAAGTGTGGAAAGGAGCGGATGAAGATGTGGACTTAGGATTGCCCAATGATTTGTATGTGACCATACCACGCGGTCAATACAAAAATTTACAAGCCAAAGTAGATATGCCCAGCTCCATTAATGCACCGATTTCCAACCGACAAGAAATAGGACAGCTCAATATTCAATTAAACAACAAAACGGTTGCACAAGCACCATTAGTCGCCTTAAAAGCGGTACAAGAAGGTGGTTGGTGGACACGCACTACCGACAGTATGGGTCTGTGGTTTAAATCTTTTGGGGACGATGATGACTGACAAGCGACCTGCCCGCAGCCTAGTTAATGTATTAAAAGAAAATCAAGACAAAGAAGCGGCAATGAAAGCGGAAGGACTCACCTTTCCCTGTGAATATCCAGTTAAAGCGATGGGCATTAATACTGAAAAATTTCGCCAAGAAATGTTATTCATCGTACAAAAACATTTTCAGCTGGTAACGGAGGCAGATTTACGTTTCAGTCAAAGCAAAACCGGTAAATACCAATCAGTTACAATAAATGTACTTGCCATATCAAGGTTACAGTTAGAAGCTTTGTACCGAGAGATTAAAGTCCATAAAGACGTTAAATGGACGCTCTAGAAGCCAAACAAACTGCGCCAATCCAACTCAAATATTGGGGTCTAAGTGAATATGAACCCGTATGGCGAGCCATGCAAAAATTCACCGACCAAAGAAACCAAGAAACCCCAGATGAATTGTGGATGGTAGAGCATCCGCCCGTATTTACCCAAGGCCAAGCAGGCAAACCTGAGCATGTTTTAAACCCCAAACAAATTCCTATTATTCAGGTAGACAGAGGCGGTCAGGTTACCTACCATGGGCCAGGGCAAATTGTTATTTACCCCCTGATTGATTTGAAGCGCCACAAAATCGGTATCAAGGCTTTAGTCAACGGCATTGAAGAAGCATTGATTCAAACCATGGCGGTTTATAATGTAGTAGCAAAACGCAAAGAAAAAGCCCCGGGAGTCTATGTTGAAGGAAAAAAAATAGCTTCATTGGGCTTGCGCGTTCGCAAAGGCTGTACATTTCACGGCCTAGCCTTTAATATCCGCATGGATTTAGAGCCGTTTTCAAGAATCAATCCCTGTGGTTATGCAGGCTTAGAAGTGACCCAGCTTTGTGCGCTAAATTCATCGATACAATTCAAAGAAGTACAAGAACAATTGATAAAACATTTGTGTGATATATTAAATTTCACCTTAAAAAAGTAAAGCGACATAGAAGCGACATAGAAATGACAGACTCAATACCCCTAGCCATAGTGCCTGGAAAAAAACAACTCGGCGGCGATAAGACCAACCGCAACCGCGCGGGATTTGATACCACAGCACCTACCTTGCGCAAGCCCGACTGGATTCGGGTACGTTTGCCCATTGGCAATGCTGTCGCAAAACTCAAAAAGAAAATCAGCAACAATGCATTGGTTACTGTTTGTGAAGAAGCATCCTGCCCCAACATTCATGAATGTTTCACCAAAGGCACAGCCACCTTTATGATTCTTGGTGAAGTTTGTACAAGGCGCTGTTCTTTTTGTGATGTGGCACATGGCAGGCCATTGCCCGTAGATACTAACGAACCAGCAAACTTAGCGAAAACCATCGCAGAAATGGGATTGCGATATGTAGTAATAACCTCGGTTGACCGCGATGACTTAAAAGACGGTGGCGCACAACATTATGTTGATTGCATCAAAGCCGTACGTGAAGCCTGTCCAAATATCAAACTCGAAATCCTTACGCCTGATTATCGTGGCAAAGGCCGCATGGATGTGGCATTGGATATTCTTGCCAAAGAACTGCCCGATGTCTTTAATCATAATCTGGAAACCGTTGTCGACTTATACAAAACCGTACGTCCAGGCGCTGATTATCAATGGTCCTTAACCTTGCTTAAACGATTCAAACAAAACCACCCTGAAATATTGACCAAATCAGGCATCATGGTTGGTTTGGGTGAAACCTATGAACAGGTTCAAAAAACACTGCAAGATTTGGCAGAACACAATGTTGATATGATTACCATCGGTCAATACCTACAACCCACCAAACATCACCACCCTGTGATGTATTACTGGACACCCCAAGAATTCAAAGACATCGAAGAATACGGATATTCATTGGGTTTTAATCATATAGCCAGCGGACCACTGGTCAGATCAAGTTATTTTGCCGATAAGTCGGCAGAAGAAGCTTGGGAAGATGATAGTCCCATTAATCAGAGTTAATGTCACTCTTCCAATAAATGCAATTTATCGACAACCGCTTCCCATTTTTCGGCATCAACTGGTGCATCAATCATAGCAGTGATAACTGGCCATTTAGCGCTTAGGTCTTCGTTGATTTTGATGAATTTTTCTTGTCCTTCGGGCAAATCATCTTCAGGATAGATGGCTTCTATTGGACATTCGGGCTCGCACAATGTGCAGTCTATACATTCTTCGGGATCAATAACGAGAAAATTAGGGCCTACGTGAAAGCAGTCCACTGGACAAACTTCTACACAATCGGTGTATTTGCACTTTATACAGGCTTCAGTGACCACAAATGTCATTTATTTCTCCAAATTTTCTCAATAGATGTTAAACTTGCGTTAAATTAATGTTGCTAGAACGTAAGAGTCGTATTATCCTCTTATATTAGCAAATGGTAAAGTAAAAAAATCTAGAGTTATCGTAAAAATTGTCTAAAATCAAACTTCAAACTTATAACCAAGCTCAACATGGTGTAAGTACAGATGAAATTTCACCTTCTGCAAGAGCAATAATTACTCAGCTTATTGAGCATGGCTTCCAGGCCTATATTGTGGGCGGTGCGGTGCGTGATTTGTTGTTGGGTAAACACCCCAAAGATTTCGACATTGCCACCAACGCCACGCCCGATCAAATTAAAGATGTGTTTCAAAAGTATTGCCGATTGATTGGTAGGCGTTTTCGCTTGGCACATGTCTATCAGAACCGTGAGATGTTTGAGGTAGCTACTTTTAGAGGTGTTGCCGAAGAGGGCGATAGAGTGGTTAAGCAGGGGCGTATTATTAAGGACAATGTGTATGGCAAAATTGAACAGGATGCAATTCGTCGAGATTTCACCTGTAATGCGTTATACCTTGATATTGAAAATGGCAATATCATGGATTATTGCGATGGTTTTGACGATATCAAAGATCACAAGTTGAAGTTTATTGGTAATGATTCTGAACGAATTATTGAGGATCCTATCCGAATGATTCGTGCCATTCGATTTGAAGCGAAGTTAGGCTTAAAGATTTCTGATGAAACCAAACAAGCCATATTGCAGCAATACAAAACGCTGTCTAATGTTTCCATGGCAAGATTGTTTGATGAATTGGTGAAGTTGTTTCACTGTGGCCATGCTTTTGAGGCATTCCAATTGATGAATGAGCTGTTGTTGTTTCCTTTGGTTTTCCCACAAGCCAGTAAAGAGATGAACAAAAATGAGCAGCACTTAGCTCTTATCTATAATGCTGTAGGAAGCACAGACTCGCGCATAAAATCTGGCAAAAGCGTCACACCAATATTTTTGTTTTCGTGCTTTTTGTGGCCTATGTCGGTTGCTTTTACCGACAAATTCATCAAAGCAGGGCTGTCAGAATACGATGCTATCAATAAAGCATCAAACGATGTGTTTCATATAACCAGAAGAACCATAGCCATTCCGAGGATTGTGCAAATAGGCATTAGGAATATCTGGTTACTTCAATACAGATTTAAAACAACAAAAGGCAAAAAGGTGTTTTTCACCTTAGACCACCAGCGTTTTAGAGCGGCTTATGACTTTTTACTGTTAAGAAAACAAGAAAGTGAAGAACTAGATTCGTTGGGAGATTGGTGGACGCATATTCAAACCTTGTCTAAAAACAAGCAGAAAGAACTTGCTTTTCCAAACAAAAACCCAGAAAAAAAAAGAAAAAAACTAAACCGTTAGTGTGTTACCTCGGACTGGGTAGTAATATCGGTAACAGTGAAGGAAACATTAAAAATGCCATTGCCGCTATTTCACATTTAAAAGGCACAGAAGTATCCAAAAAATCTTGTTTGTACTTGACCAAAGCCTGGGGAAAAACCGATCAGCAGGACTTTATTAATGCTGTGATAGAAATCAAGACAAAACTTTCTGCGCAAGCTTTACTGCAAGAGTTTCAGAAAATTGAAGCTGAACTGGGCAGGCAAAAGATTGAAAAATGGGGCCCTAGAATCATTGATATTGATATTTTGTTGTACTCAGATATTGTTGTTAATCAACCACATTTAACCATTCCTCACCCATATCTCACTCAAAGAAGTTTTGTTTTGGTGCCTTTGTATGAGCTAAACCCAGAATTGGTGCTGCCTAAATTAGGCAAATTAACAGATTTTATAGACCCAGAGGTAGTAGGAAAAGAAATAATCAAAGTTTTTTAGTTGCAAAAAAACAACAAAACTCAGTTTCTTATGCAGTTTTTTGGTGTTTTTACCATAAAATCAAACAATAGTTGCATAAATGCCTATTGGTTGCTAATATACACACAAGTTTTGAAGAAGGTTACTTTTCATTTCCTCGACAGAACATATACAGGGCACTTAAACAAAATATACATTTTATAGCATTGATAAACCCATTCAGGATTGAATGGGTTTTTTTTTGGTATTAAAATGTCAAATTGTGTGAGTATATTCCTATCCTGTAATAAGCCTTAAGAACAAATTCATTGTTTGTTAAAATCCATAGTCTTATCCATAGATGTGGACACGTAGGTTGGCGCTGAGGCACGAAGCCCAACAGCAGTCTGTCGACAAGCCATTAAACAAACATGAGTCGTGGCAAAATCCATCACGACTCTAATTCACCCTCAGCCCAAACACCGCAATGTTGGGCTTCGCTTCGCTCTGCACCAACCTACATTTTAAACAGACAAAACAAGGGCACCCATGTTATTTATTACTCAACCGCACAACCCAATAACTAAAAAACTTTTGTAGGGGCAGCAATTTATCGCGTTCATCTTTCAGGTAACTTAATACGTCAAACATAGGCGCGATAAATCGCCGCCTCTACAGTTGGATTCATGAGTCAATACAGTTTTACACCATTGGGCAGCTAGTTAGAATTGATTATGTTTTGATTGGCATGTTATTATTATTATCAATGGTTACTTTGGGTTTTACCCAAATCCCGACATAGAAAATACGATGTTAGCACAAGTCCTTGATGCACCTAGAAAACCCATAAAAAGCCTCATCACCAATAAGGTGGTTACGGTTTTTATGACTTTCCTATGCACATCAATTACTTGCACTATCAAACGTATTTCTATATCGGGATTTGGGTATTACAATATTGACTCAATAAACTGCATACAATTGACCAATAAAGCAAGATTGCATACAATGCTCAATCAATTCACAAGGCCTTGAGATTTTTTCAAAAAGCATGAACCAACAATATTCCAATCAATGGCAGAAACTCAAACAATTAGCTGGCGATGAATCTCTCAAAGATTTGGCGGGTTTGTTTGTCAATGACGAACAAAGGGTACAACACCTCTCTCATGAAGTGGCTGATATTTTTGTTGATTTTTCAAAAAACTGGTTAACCATTGAAGTATTGAATAAGTTAATTGTGTTAGCAGAGAATGCCAATCTATCAGATAAGATTAGGGCATTGTTTGCTGGCGAGAACATCAACATCAATGAAGGCAAGCCAGTTACCCATACCGCACAAAGAAAGCTAAAAACTTCTAGAGAATTGTTGCAAGATCGCGAAAAAATGTTTGAAGTGGCAAATAACTATTCAACAGGGAAATGGCTCACAGGCTTCGGCAAAAAAATAGAATCTGTTGTCAATATCGGTATTGGAGGCTCTTACCTTGGACCAAAACTTGCGGTGCAGGCCTTAACCGAATGTCAAACCAACAACAAAATCAAGGTACAATTTTATCCCAGTGTGGATGATGTGGCGTTAAAAGTATTGGTACAGTCTATAGACATTACTCGTACTCTATTCTGTATTTCCTCAAAAAGTCTTGGCACCATTGAAACAGTTAAAAACACAAAAACCATTATGGCTTTATTAAAAAACACCGATGGTTATCAACCCAGTTCCAATAATCAATCGTTTGTGGTGGCGACAGCAAGTCTAGATAAAGTGACAGAATTAAATATTCCTCTCTCACACGTCATGCCTTTTAGCCATGCAACCGGTGGGCGGTTTTCGGTGTGGTCATCAATTGGATTTCCTGTGTTAATGGCGATTGGTCAAGAGCGTTTCGAAGAGTTTTTAAAAGGGGCTGAAAAAATTGATGGGCATTTTGAAAATACAGAATTTGCCAACAATATACCCGTTTTGATGGCGTTGATTTCTATTTGGTATAGAAATTTTATGCATTTACATGCCTATGCAGTGATACCTTATGATCTGCGCTTGCGGAATTTGCCAGCATGGTTGCAGCAGTTAATGATGGAAAGCAACGGTAAGATGCACGACGTCACCGGCAAACATTTGCAACATTCAAGCTCGCCTTGGTTATTTGGCGATCATGGGCTGTTGTCGCAGCATGCTTTTTTTCAGGCTTTTCACCAAGGCAATGATGTGTTGCCGATTGATTTTATTGGCGTGTTGGACAAACAAGGTGCGTCACAGGATTCTTCACAAAATTATTTGTTGATAAACATGCTGTCACAATCTGCGGCATTAATGAATGGCTGTCACGAGGGCAAAGTACAAAACCATTGTCCTGGTAACCGACCTAGCACGATTTTTTTGTTAAAAGAAGTTAGTGCCAGTTCTTTGGGTCAGTTGTTGGCTTTGTACGAGCACATGATATTTGTCCAATCAGTGGTTTGGAACATCAACTGTTTTGATCAGCCTGGTGTTGAATTGGGCAAAAACATTGCCAGAAATATTGTCGATCACATGCATGAAGGAACACTTAAAGATATGCATTTAGATCAATCTACCGAACAACTATTATCAAGAGTTTTACAAGATGATTAAAAAAATTAAACAGTGTATTGAAGACACGATAAACCCAATAACCGATATAAAATATACGTCGCAGGTTGAAGTTAAAGAAGGTTCTGGATTAAAGGTTAAACTAAAATTTCCTTTTGCTGGCTTTGAAGAAACGATTAAAAAGTCCATCGATCATTGTATGGACAACCAAGACTTTCAACTGGATTCAATCATTCGAACGCACAAAGCCAAGCAAGGCATTGAGCACATAAAAGGCGTAAAAAATATTATCGCTATCGCATCAGGCAAAGGTGGTGTAGGAAAATCCACAGTCACTGTGATGCTGGCCAAATCTTTACAGAAAATGGGGGCGACTGTGGCTATTTTAGACGCGGATATTTATGGCCCAAGTATGCCACGAATGTTGGGTGATCATGGCAAACCCGGTTCTCCAGATAACAAAAGTTTTCTACCAGTTAATGCCAATGGAATCCAGAGTATGTCATTGGGTTATATGATTGATGAAGAATCCCCTGCAATTTGGCGCGCTTCAATGATCGTCAAAGCCTTGATGCAAATGGTTGAAGAAACCCGCTGGAAGGATGTGGACTATTTATTGATTGATTTGCCACCAGGAACCGGCGACATTCAATTAACCATGATTCAGAAAATCCCCGTAACAGCTACAATCGTTGTGACAACACCGCAAGATATCTCTATGATTGATGCACAAAAAGCTTTTGCCATGTTTGAAAAAGTTGAGATTCCTGTATTGGGTGTGGTTGAAAACATGAGTGTCTTTACTTGTCCAAACTGTAATCATGAATCCCATATATTTGGCAAAGGTGCTGCGGATAAAATGCTAAAGAAATTTGATACACACTTATTGGGTCAATTGCCACTAAACATCAACATCAGAAAAAACATGGATGAAGGCAGCCCAGAGAATGTTTGGGGTGTTGATTCAGAAATTTCAGGCATATCTGATATGGGCATGAAGATAGCTTTAAAAACAGTTCAATTGATGGCAAAATTGCCGATTAATTTAAACACCAATAAACCAGAACTTAAATTGCACAATTTATAAGAGAACCTCATGAGCATAAAATCAGACAAATGGATCCGCCGCATGTCACTAGAGCATGATATGATTTCTCCTTTTGAAGAAGGTCAAGTGGTTTCAGATGATACCCATAAGATAATTTCCTATGGTACATCAAGTTATGGCTATGACGTTAGATGTGCTGACGAATTTAAAATTTTCACCAATATCAATTCATCGATCGTTGATCCAAAAAACTTTGACCCAAACAGTTTTGTTGATATTAAGTCTGATGTGTGTATTATTCCACCCAATTCTTTTTGTTTGGCGCGCACCATAGAATACATCAAAATTCCTCGCAATGTTTTAACAATCTGTTTGGGCAAATCCACCTATGCTCGTTGTGGTATCATTGTTAATGTCACACCGCTTGAACCTGAATGGGAAGGCCATGTGACACTAGAGTTTTCAAATACTACACCATTGCCAGCCAAGATATATGCCAATGAAGGTGTGGCTCAATTTCTATTCTTCGAATCAGATGAAGAATGTGAAATTTCCTACAAAGACAAAAAAGGCAAATATCAAGGACAAAAAGGCGTAACTTTGCCAAGGATGAAGTAACAGGTAATAAAAAGCAATTTTCGCACAGCGGCACGGTGTGCAAGCGGAAGATCAAAAGCGGAATGCAAAGACAATTCAAAAATCAAATTCTTTGCCTCTTAATGGTTTAGCTCTTTTTAATTTTTTAAATTTATTTATGAGCATGCTATTTGATTTTTTCGATTGTCAAATAAATCGTCTGGCCTGTTTTAAAACTCGTTTAAATTTTTTCGCGTTGGCAGGACTAAAGTCCCGATTCCGTTAGTACAGAGTTTTTAGTATAATAATAAGTATTCTTATTCAAATAGTTTGACCCATGTAGAGCCCGTTTATTTATTTCTACTTTTTTAATGGGTATAAAAAAAGCTATAAACCCCAAAAAGGGTACCGACCACTTAAAACTGGTCGAGTAGACAGGCACTCCTAGAAATCAAAGATATTTACCTTTGAAATCAAGTTGTTAACCATGCCCCTCACAGAACCGTGCTTGCGCTATTTACGCACACGGCTCCTCGATAACACTCTTCGCATTAAGCGAATAAATTAACCATAATTCGCGGTTTTGGCAGTGGAAACAATTTTAAAAGGTTACTATTTAGCGTATTAAAGGCTATTATTTTCATCAGTGTTCCAGAATCTCGGTGACCCTCGGTCGTAAATGCCTCACCAAGCTT
>CAZLZZ010000015.1:0-15250 GCA_964564165.1 uncultured Alcanivoracaceae bacterium
ATAAAATAGTCGCACAACGTCACGAAGTCACGGCGAATATTAGGAAAAAATCAAAAGCATTTATTGTTGATATTGTAGATAACTCAGGTAAAAATAGGCCTATTGAATTAAATTATGCAGCATCGTGATTTATTGCGTCTTTATTGAAATACCATAAACCCTAAAAATGCACGCGATAAATCGCGCACCTACAGGCTCAAGTTGAATGGGCATTACCGACAATTTTTTGAAATCTATTACCACTACTGTTACTGCGAGAAATCATTCTAAGTCCAAAAACAATTGCTCAACCGCTTCAAATCTTTGTTCTGCATACATAAAATTTCCAGTAATCCTAATCGCATTGTTGGGCAGGGGTTTGTAGTCTTTGTGTTTGGTTTGAATCAGGCCGATTAGTTTGCGCAGGATGTTGTCGTCTTTGGTATCAAATTTAACCGTTGCTCCGTGTTGATTCATGGAAATACTCTTGATATCTAATGCTTTAGATTGTAGTTGTAATATTTTGATTTCAAATAGGTTTTTGGCTTGCTCTGGGAGCAGTCCAAATCTATCAATAAGTTCTACGCGCAATTGGTTTACCTCATCTGTGGTTTCAGATTGGCTCAATCGTTTGTAAAAAGTTAAGCGCAAAAATACATCGTGGATATAATCATCAGGCAGTAGAGCAGGGATGTTGAGTTCTATCTGGGTTTCATGGATACTCAAGTCATTTAGTTGTGGTTCTTGCCCGTCTTTTAGTGCATCAACAGCCCGTTCTAACAATTCACAATACAGATTAAAGCCAATGGCTTGGATTTGTCCTGATTGCTCATCGCCCAATAGTTCACCTGCGCCACGGATTTCTAAGTCGTGGGTGGCAAGGGTAAAGCCCGAACCTAAGTCTTCAAGGGAGATAATCGCTTCTAAACGTTTAACGGCATCTTTGCTGATGGCTTTCCAACCAGGGATAAGCATGTAAGCAAAGGCTTTGTGGTGAGATCGGCCGACTCGACCACGCAGTTGGTGCATTTGTGCGAGGCCTAATTTGTCGGCTCGATTCATAATAATGGTGTTGGCAGTGGGGATGTCAATGCCGTTTTCAATAATGGTGGAACAGACCAAAATATTAAAACGCAATTTGTGAAAGTCTAACATGGTCTGTTGCAATTCGTTTTCGTGCATTTGTCCATGGGCAATGCGAACACGGGCTTGTGGAACCAGTTTTTGCACGGTTTCTGCCATTTGTTCAATGGTTTTAACATCATTGTGTAGGAAATAAACCTGTCCACCGCGTTGTATTTCACGCTGGCAGGCTTCTTTAATAATGGCGTTGTCCCATTCAATGACCTGGGTCTTTACCGACAGTCTGGCCTTGGGCGGTGTAGCAATGATGGACAAGTCACGCAAACCTGAGAGTGCTGTGTTTAAAGTTCTGGGTATTGGTGTGGCGGTTAATGTGAGTATATCTACTTCGGCGCGTAATCTTTTTAATCGTTCTTTTTGACGAACGCCAAAACGGTGCTCTTCATCAATAACTATTAGCCCTAGATTTTTAAATTTAATGTCATTTTGCAACAGTTTATGAGTTCCAATAACAATGTCAACAGTGCCATTGGTTGCGCCTTCAAGGATTTTAGTTTGTTCTGCTTTTTTAACAAAACGTGAAAGGACTTCAACCCGAATAGGAAAGGGCGAAAAGCGGTCAAGAAAGTTTTCATAATGTTGTTCTGCCAACAAAGTTGTTGGCACTAATATGGCGACTTGTTTGTTATCATTGGCAGTAACAAAAGCTGCACGCAAGGCAATTTCGGTTTTGCCAAAGCCCACATCTCCACATACCACGCGATCCATAGATTTAGGGCTTTGCAAATCGTTGAGAACCGATACAATAGTAGAAGCTTGGTCATCGGTTTCTTCAAACGGAAAGCCTTGACAAAATTGCAGATAGTCATTTTCATTCAGTTTAACTTGTTTACCACCACGGGATTCTCGGATGGCATACAGTTGCAACAATTCTGCTGCCACATCTTTGACTTTTTTGGCGGCTTTTTCACGCAGTTTTTGCCACCTGTCACCACCCAGTTTGTGCCATGGTGCATTGTCCGCAGATGAGCCTGTATAACGTGAAACCAAATGCAGTGATGAAACGGGCACAAATAATTTGTCACCACCAAAATATTCCAATACCAAAAACTCTGCTTCACCTTCAAAGTGGTGTGTTTCTAAACCTTTATAGCGACCAACGCCATGATCGATATGGACAATAGGTGAACCGATATGTAATTCTGATAAATTACTGATGATTTCATCAGGATTGGCCTTGAAGCGTTTTTTCTTACGGGTACGGTTGGCACGGGTACCGAATAGGCAACTTTCATCGAGAATTACAATATTTTTTTCGATAAAATTGGTGCCATTTTCAATCGGGGCAATAGTTATGGCAATGTCGAGGTCAGATTGAATAAAGCCCTTGATTGAATCTGCTTCTTTTAATACCAATTGTCCTTTTAAAAACAATCTTTTAATCACATCAGTACGCCCCAGTGAATCAGAGGCAATTAAAATTCTTTTGCCCGAATCAATTTGACTGTTTAGCCACTGAACCTGCGTTTTGTGTGTTTCAGGGTTGTACCTATTTGGCAGTTGCGTGTGACAATCTTCAGCATCGTTATCTTGATTAGATTGATTAATTAATATGGTTGAATATTGTGTTAGTTGTTTAACCACTTGTGATGGGTCGATATACAAGTCTTCGGGTTTAATAACCGGTCGTTGAATATCGTGTCGACGCTCTTGATAACGTGCGCCAATTTGCTTGTCCCAAGTATTTAAAATGGCTTTAGTTTGTCCAGTATGAATGACACGTGTGTTGGTGGGCAAGTAATCAAACAATGTGGCTGTTTCTGCAAAAAACATCGGTAAATATTGTTCAATGCCTGAAAATTGAACCAGTTTCCGAACATCTTGGTAAATTGAACACTTGTGTGTCACCACATCAAAGTCTTCGCGAAATTTCTCTAAAAATCGCATTCTGCCGGCTTCATCAAAAGGGAATTCATTGGCTGGTAGTATCTGTATTTCTGTAACTGACTTAATTGAGCGTTGGGTTTCGGTATCAAAAATCCGCATAGACTCAATTTCATCGTCAAATAATTCCAGACGAAATGCTTGATTTGAACCTGTAGGAAATATATCAACCACACCGCCACGTACCGCAAATTCACCTGGTTCACGTACTTCGGTGACGCAGTGGTAGCCATTGTTTTCAAAAGACAGGCGTTTTTTAGCAATATCAAATGCGGAGTCGATTTCTAGAATCAACGAGCGCCCCTTAATAAATGACTTGGTGCATAGGCGTTGCATTAAATTGCTGGTGGGAATAATCAGTATGCCTTTATCAATATTTTGACTGATGTTGTGTAAAAAGGCCAAACGTTGTGAAACGATCTCAGGATTTGGCGAAAACACATCATAGGGCAGAGTGTCCCAAGCGGGAAAATGAAATATCTTATCTTTTAGCTCTGGCGCACATAAAATCAATTCTTCTTCCAAAACAATCGATTCGTGGGCTGATTCAGTCAACACCAAATTCAATCCTTTGTTGTTGTGGGCGATTTCTGCCAATAACAAAGGCAATGCCAGGCCCTTTACTCCTTTAAATTGATGGGTTTTGTTGGCGGCTAATTGTTTGGATTGTTGGAACAGCATGAATCTGATGAATGAATTTTTAAAAAGAGGCGGAATTTTATCATATTACAAGCTGCAATTAAGAAAATAAACAATAATAAAATTCCACTTCAAATTATACGCGCGGTTTCAAGATATTTTCGCTCATAGCGATTTGGGTATTAATTAATGATAGAAAAATATAGGGTCAATATTGCGGCGCCCATCAAATTTAAAAACAAACCGATGCGCATCATCTTTTTAATAGGCACATGTCCACTGCTAAATATGATGGCATTGGGCGCTGTGGCAACGGGCATCATAAAAGCAAAGCTGGCACTTATTGTAGCAGGCACCATTAATAGCATTGGGTCAATGTTAAGCGCTTGAGCTGTTGACAATAGTATCGGCATCAATACTGCTGTGGTTGCGGTGTTACTGGTGATTTCTGTCAGAAAAGTCACGAATAAGCAGATGAATCCAACAACCATCCATGTAGGAAAATTATTCAAGAACATTAAATTGCTGGCTATTGATGCACTTAGTCCAGTTTGTTTAAAGGCCGTAGCTATGGTGATGCCTCCAGCAAATAACAGCAATATATCCCACGGAATTTTATTGACTTGTTCCCAGGTGATTACTGGTTTGTTGTTTTCTTTTTTTAAAGTAAACAACACAACCACTGCCAATAATGCAACTGATGCGTCATTGGCGTAAGGCATGTCGAATAGTTTTTTCCAGCCACCAAAAGGCTCTACTCTGGTCATCCATAATAGTGCAGTAATCAAAAATACGGACAGTACTTTGATTTGAGCAAGGGTTATGGATAGGTTTTCAATGGTATAATTGACTGGTTTGTTGTCTAAGTGTGTTTTTAAATAAAAATAAACGACTGGAAAAAAAACAATTAAAATAGGCAGGACTTGCTTCATCCAATTTAAAAAGCCAATTTCAGGCAATCCTGCATCACCAATTGCTTGGATTAATATAAGATTGGGTGGTGTGCCTATTGGTGTGGCTATCCCACCAATACTGGCAGCATAAGCTATGCCCAGTAATAAAATTATTGAGAAGTTTTTCGAGGCGTTTTTATGCAAAATCGCCAATGCGATAGGTAACAACATTAAGGTGGTGGCAGTATTGGAAATCCACATGCTCAGTAATGAAGCGGTTAACATGAAGCTTAAAAGTATTTTAGCTTGTGAGTCAGTACCAACAATTTTAATTATTTTATTGGCTATTAACTTGTGTGTGTTGGTTGAAGACATGGCTATCGACAACATGAATCCGCCTAATAGCAACAGTATCAAAGGGCTGCCGTAGGATTGTGCAACCATTTTGCTATCAAGAATTCCCAACAATGGAAAGGCTGCTATAGGGATCAATGAACTAACAGGTATGGGTAGCTTCTCAGTGATCCAAAGGCTTGCTGTCACCAAGGTGACAAACAAGGTATGGCATTCCTTTAATGATAGGTTGGAGTTATATATAAAAAAAGCAGATATAATAATAAACAGCGAATAGGCCAAATTGTTTCGATAAAATTTTAGTGTCATTATAAATAGATCTCATTTGATATTTAGGTCGTTAAAGATTGAAATATTCAAACAAGTGTTTAAATAACAAAAATTTAACATTAAAAGCTTGTAATTATACCCATAAAAAATTTATCATGGTAATGTTTTAATAAGGGGACCAATAAATGCGTCTAAAATATTTAATAAGTACAATTATATCAATCCTAGTTTTGCAGGCATGTAGCAGTTCATCTAATGCTCCTCGCGCTGTTGATACTAGCCCAGCAACCAATCCTGGTGGAGGCGTAGTCACTGCAGTTATAACTGCTAGATTTGCACCTGCTGATGGGATTTTGCCTTTTCCAACTAACTTGCTATTAAGTGGTACAACCGATTTAACTTTGAATGTACCATTAGGTGAAGATGGAGACCCTAATGATTTTGGTGACCCAGCTGTTGCTTTAAGTGCTTTGGATGGTTTTTCACCTATTGCTCCATGGGGAATGCCCTTTTCAGCCAATGTGGCTCCAAGCTCGGTAACTTCTGGAAATAGTGTTAGAGTTTTTGAAGTAGGCTTAACTGGACCTGGTGGTGGTGTTACTGGTATAGCTGCTGAATTGCAACCTGGAGTTGACTATGTTGCTGTTCCCAATGGTGCGGGCATAGGTATTGTGCCTTTGAAAGCACTGAAACAAATTACTAGTTATATGGCTGTGATTACCAACGGTGTGACCGATGATGCTGGTAACGCAGCTACTCCAGATCAAACTTATTTTATTACTCAAAGGACCAGCCCATTGGTAGATGCCAATGGTAACAGTACTGATCCCTTGCTGCCTAATTCTACTGCTCAAGCTTTAGAACCATTGCGTCAGTTAACCAATTCACAAGAAATTGCAGCATCATCTGTTGGAATCAATCCAGCTGATATTGTTCTGTCTTTTGTGATGACAACTCAATCCATTACACCTGTTCTGAGTGCGGTTTATGCACAAAGTGGGCCAGGTGCTAGTGTATTAGCTCCTACTGGACTGACTACATTGGTCGCTGGCGGCGCAGGCATCGCAGATATTTACGTGGGTATACAAAGTAGCCCTTACTATCTTGAAGCGCCAAGTGCAAGCAATCCAACGGCTCCTTTGAATGGTTTTTGGAAAGCAGCTCCTGGTGCTTATGTTGCTCCATTTGATGCATTTGGTTTGGATCCAACCTCAACTAACCTAACCTTCGCCAATCCATTTCCAGTGGCAACAGGTGTACAAACCTATCCGGTGATAATGACACTGCCCAATGCAAATAGTGGTCAGACAAAACCTGCTTCTGGTTGGCCAATAGTTATCTTTCAACATGGTATAACCAGAAATAGAACAGATATGCTAGCGATTGCTGATACATTGGCATCAATTGGATATGCGGTGATTGCACAAGACTTAGCTTTGCATGGTATTACTGATCCGATAAATCCATTTTATGTGGAAGGCACCCCTTTTGGGCCAATAGCCAATGAAAGAACCTTTGATGTGGATTATGCTAACAATGCTGCTGATCCAGAAAATCCTGGTCCTGATGGAATTATTGATGATTCTGGTTCGTACTTTATTAACCTCTCAAATTTATTGGTATCAAGAGATTTATTAAGGCAAGGCAGTGCTGATTTGTTTACATTGACAGCAACTATACCAACTATGGATTATGATGGCGATGGGGTGCCAGATTTTGATGGTTCAAGAATCGCTTTTGTTTCTCAATCCTTGGGTTCAATTATCGGCGCTACATTCCTAGCTATAGAAGAAAACGTCACAACTGCTGTGTTGTCAGTGGGTGGTGGTGGAATTGCAAGATTATTAGAAGGGTCTCCAGCATTTGGACCTAGGATTCGTGCCGGCTTGGAGGGACTTGGTGTAATAGCAGGAACAGCACAGTTTGCTCAGTTTATGGTTGTTACCCAAAGTGTGTTAGATGCAGGGGATCCTCTGAATTTTGCTCCATTAACAGGTGCTAGAAACAATATTTTGTTTCATGAAGTGCTAGGTGACCAAGTAGTCCCTAATAGGGTTCCTGGAGCCCCTCTGTCTGGAACAGAACCATTAATAGCAGCAATGGGACTTCCCTCTATTTCAAGCACAACATCTGTAGCAACCGGTTTAGATGGTGCTGTGAGATTTACTGCGGGAGGCCATGGTAGTTTATTGAGCCCTATGGCATCATTGGCAGCAACTGTTGAAATGCAGACACAAATGGCCAGTATGGTAGCAACAGTCGGGACAACGGTTGTGGTTACTGATACTTCAGTGGTTCAACAATAGGAGGAATGACAATGAAAAACAATAACATTAAATACAACAAACTAAATAGCGCTATCAAAATAGCAATGCTAACATCCTCTTTGGGTCTGGTTTCTTTGGCTAACGCAATTACCTTTAATAAAGGTGATTTTTCTGCCAGTTGGGACACTACTGTTTCTTATGGTATGGCTCTTCGTGCTGAAGAAAGAGACAATGATTTGGTTGGTAAAGCCAATTTAAATCCATTTGTTGGAGCATTGCCATTGGAGCAACAGATTGCTGCCCCGGGAAGATTTTCGATTAATTCAGACAATGGTAATTTAAATTACGATCAATGGGATAAAATTTCAAATGCATTTAAAATAACGTCTGAATTTGGATTTAGTTATAACAGTTTCGGTGGTTTTTTTAGAGCCACCTCATTTTATGATTTTACCAATGATTCAAAAGAAGGGTTATCAGATGTAGCTAAAGAATTTGTAGGACATAGAACCCGTTTATTGGATGCCTATGTTTACAAAGATTTTGAAATTGGTAGCAAAAACGGAACTATACGACTAGGTAGACAAGTAATTAGTTGGGGTGAAAGTACCTTTATTCAGCAAGGAATTAATATTATTAACCCTGTAGATGTATCAAAACTGCGTGTTGCAGGGGCTGAACTGAAAGAAGTGTTCTTACCAATAGACATGGTTTATGGGTCGATTGATATAACCGACAACCTATCAATGGAAGCTCTTTATATGTTAGAGTTTGAACAAATTGATCCGGATCCAGCTGGTACTTATTTTTCTACCAATGATTTTGCCACACCAGGTGCCCAATATGTGGCTCTAGGGTTCGGTTTGGTACCTGAATTGTCAGGTGTAGGTCAATATGATATAGGTGCGCAACTTCACCCAGATCCAGCAACCAGAGCGGCATTAGCAACACTGGCTGCAACCGTTCGCGGTGCATCAATTTCACGAAGCAATGTTAAAGGTGCAAGGGATGATGGCCAGTACGGCGTTTCTTTTAAGTATTTTTCGCAAGCATTAAATAATACTGAATTTGGTTTGTATTACTTAAATTACCATTCTAGATTGCCAATGATTAGTGCCATCGCATTGACTAATCCAAGCCCAAGCAGTGGTAGTTATTTTATTGAATATCCCGAGGACATTGATTTGTATGGCCTTAGTTTTAATACCAGTCTTGTAGGATCTGGTTTGTCGATTGCTGGTGAGGTGTCTTATAGGCCGAATGTGCCATTGCAAATTGATGATGTAGAAGTCTTGTTTGCTGCATTAAGTCCATTGAACGCTTTAATCCAAGCACCTTTTGATAGATTTTCATCGCAACTTGGAGAGTTTGAAGTTGGTGATATTATTCAAGGTTGGGAAAGACATGAAATGAGTCAATTTCAATTAACCGCAACTCAGTTATTTGGACCCAATAATCTTTTTCAGGCAGATCAAATTGTTTTGTTGGGTGAGATAGGTTTTACCAAGATTTGGGATTTGCCAGATACTAGCATACTAAGGTACAACGGGCCAGGCACTGATACTGGAGGTGGCCCTGGAAACTTATTAACTGGTGGCAGTAGTCGTAACCCAGTAACAACGCCAGATCAGTATTTCGCGACATCATTTTCTTGGGGTTATCGATTGATTACCAGACTTGATTTTAACAATGCATTCGGAACTCCGATAAATCTTTCGCCAAGATTGGCCTTTAATCACGATGTACAAGGCACGACTCCAGGGCCTGGCGGAAACTTTGTTGAAGATAGAAAATCTGTAACTATCGGTTTGGGTGCCGTTTATCTGGAAAAATGGGGAGCTGATATCAGTTACACCTCTTATTTCGGAGCAGGTATTTACAATTTAATTCGCGACAGAGATTTTGTCTCTTTCAATATTAAATACTCTTTTTAACAGTATAGGGGACTATTATGAATTTAGTAAGAAAATTATTAATTACAGCTTTAACATTTAGCTTAGTTGTTGGCTGTTCAAAACCAGAAGATACAAAAATGTCATCTGATACAGAACAAAAACAAACTTCGACTGCTGTTGAAACTAAACAATCAAAAAAGAAATGCGGTGAGTCAAAGTGTGGTGAATCAAAATGTGGCGATAAAAAAGCCGCATCAAACAAAATAGCACAACAAACAGCCGAGACTACTAAGATAGAAAAAGAAGTAGCTGCCCAAGCAGAAGCTGCTAAGTTAGCAAAAGAAGCTGCCGCATCTGCCCAAGCACAAGCTGCTAAAGTAGCAGAAAAAGCTGCAGCAGCTCAAGATGAAGCTGCTAAAATAGCGAAAGAAGCTGCAGCCTCTGCTAGAGCAGAAGCCGATAAAGTAGCAAAAAAAGCTGTAGACGCCGCTAAAGCAGAAGCTGCTAAAGTAGCAGAAAAAGCTGCAGACGCTGCTAAAGCAGAAGCCGCTAAAGTAGCTGAAAAAGCTGTAGATGCAGCTAAATCCGAAGCTGTTAAAATAGCAGGAATAGCTGCTGACGCCGCTAAAGCCGAAGCTGCTAAAGTAGCAGAGCAAGCCGCTGCAACAGCTCAAGCTGAAGCCGTTAAAGTTGCAGAACAGGCCGCTGCTACAGCTGAAGCAGCTAAATTGGTAGAAGAAGCTGTAGCAAAAGCCACAACTCCAGCTTTTGATATGTCTAAGGTAAATTTAGGTGATAAAACCCCAGTAGGTGCTCAAAAAAGTGGTAATGCTTCAGGAACAATTCCTGCTTGGACTGGTGGTATTACCAAACCTCCAGCGGGATATAAGCAAGGAGACCATCATCAAGACCCGTTTGCATCTGACAAGGTGTTGTTCACTATAGATGCTAGTAATTATAAAGAGTATGCAGATAATTTATCAGTGGGTCAAAAGTCCATGTTTGATAAATATCCTGACACCTATAAAATGAATGTTTACAAAACCAGACGTTCTGCATCATTTCCCCAAAGAATTTATCAGAAAACCATTGAAAATGGAAAAACAGGTAAATTAATAGCTGATGGTGAAGGTGTTGAGAATGTGGCTGAAGGATTTCCATTTCCTGATCCAAAAAATGCTTATGAGTTAATGCTAAATCATAAATTAAAGTTTAAAGGTTCTGGTGGTGTAAGATACAACAATCAAGTCGCCCCAACTGCTAGTGGTAAATATACAGTAGTGAAATTAAAAGAAGAGCTTCTAGGTAAGTACTATACAGAAGGTAACACGATTGCCGATATTGATAATATTTTATTGTACTTTTATCAAGTTGTTGAGTCTCCTGCACGTTTAGCTGGTCGTATTTTATTGGTACATGAAACCATGAATCAAAAAGAAACACCTAGGCAAGCATGGATTTATAACCCAGGGCAAAGACGTGTTCGCAGAGCTCCCAATGTTGCCTATGATAATCCAGGTACTGCTTCAGATGGTTTAAGGACCAATGATATGACGGATATGTTTAATGGTGCAATGGATCGGTTTGATTGGGAAATTGTAGGTAAAAAAGAAATGTATGTTCCTTATAACTCTTACAAAGTTCATAGCGGTGATTTAGATTACTCAGATATCGTTAGACCTGGTCACCTCAATACTGATTTAATGCGTTATGAAACTCATAGAATGTGGATTGTTGAAGCCACCCTAAAAGAAGGTGTTAGACACATTAATTCAAGAAGAACATTTTATATGGACGAAGACAGTTATCAAATTATGTTAATTGATCATTATGACAGACGTGGTAATATTTGGAGATTTTCTGAAGCCCATTCAATTAACTACTATGATGTTCCTACATTTTGGTCAACTGTTGAATCCCATCATGATCTAAGATCTGGTCGCTATGTTGCTGTGGGTCTAGATAATAAAGACCCTGTGAATACATTTAATGTTCCATTGAGTGAAGCTAACTATACACCACAGGCTTTGAGAAAACGTGGCCGTAGATAATTTATCGTATGTAAGTCATAAATGAAATAGAAAAAGGCTGAATTGTTTTCAGCCTTTTTTATTTAAAAAATCGTAACTGCTCACCACATTCTTACCAAGTAGGCGGAAATCCATTTAAAAATAATACGAATATCACTTTAAATGATATAAATTTCACAATAGATTTACTTAGTACATCCATGTAGCAATCCCTTAGGGTTGCTTACGCATAGCAAAACGACTACCCTGTTCGTTTGGTCACGCTTTTGCGGGAATGACGGTGTGAGTAGTTACAAAAATTGATGCATAATATCAATTTTAATAAAAGGCAAAACGAGAGAAAATATGAACAAAATTTTATTAATCAGTTTGATTCTTATATCTGTAAATGTATATGGAGAAAATCAAAAATCTGAGGTAATGGAAAAATTCACTCAATCTTTGTATCTTGATGTTGAAACTAACAACAAGACTATAATAGCGGTAGGTGAAAGAGGGCATGTCGCTCAAAGTTCAGATTACGGAATTACATGGGAGCAATCAAATAATGTACCTACAAGAACTACATTAACATCGGTATCCATGATAAATACAAATGTTTGGGCAGTGGGACATGACACGACAATTATTCACAGTTCAGATTCAGGAAAAAATTGGGAACTTCAATTTGTTGATATAGAAAGGCAAATGCCTCTCTTGGATGTGCTTTTCATCAATGAAAGTGAAGGAATTGCCATTGGTGCCTATGGGACTTATTTAACCACATTTGATGGCGGCAAAAACTGGAATGATTCTTTAATTTCACCCGATGATGACTTTCATCTCAATAAGATTATTAAAGTTGATGAATTTAAACTCTTTATAGTCGCAGAAGCGGGTAATGCATACAGAAGCTTCGATGCTGGAAAGAACTGGGAAAGTATTGAGTTACCTTATCCTGGATCTATGTTCGGTGTTGCTTATTTTAAAGAACAGTTAATCCTATATGGACTAAGAGGGAATGTTTTGGTGTCGGATGATTTTGGAGGCACATTTGAACATCTCGATTCACCCGTTCAAGACAGTTTATTTGGTTCTGTTCATACATTTGATAATAAATTGATTTTAGTCGGTGCAAATGGTGCAGTACTACAATATGCAAACAATTCTTTGAATAAAATCAAGCTATCCAAAAATGATGGTGATTATACGGAAGTTCTCTCAATTAAAGATAATCAGTTAGTTTTTGTTGGTGAAGCTGGCATTAGCACAAAAAAATTAAGGTAAAGACCTATGAGCAATAATAATTCAAAAACAGTAAATTTTCTGCAAAAATTAATTTTCAACAATAAAAAAATAATTTTAACAATAATCGTTTTAATAACAGCAGTCATGCTGTATTTTGCAAGTCAACTAAAAGTGGATGCTGGATTTAAAAAGCAACTCCCTTTGCAGCATGAATACATGAAGACTTTTATGGACTATGAGAATGAATTTGGCGGGGCAAATAGACTTCTTATTGCGGTAATGACAAAAGAAGGGGATATGTTTAACCCCAGTTTCTTTAAAACACTTGAAGCGGTTACCGATGATATTTTTGCCATTAAAGGTGTAAGCCCAGCAAGCGTAACCTCAATTTTTACTCCAAATGTTAGATTTGTTGAAGTGGTTGAGGATGGCTTTGCTGGTGGCAATGTGATTCCTTCAGATTTTGAACCCACTCCAAAGATGTTTGACGTGGTTAAAGGAAATATTGTAAAGGCTGGTGTAGTGGGGCGTTTAGTAGCCGAAGAATTTAATGGAGCAATGGTCTGGGCTGAATTACTTGAAGAAGATCCTGTATCAAAAGAAAAGATAAACTACCAAGATGTTGCAGAGCAATTAGAAAACATTCGAATTAAACATGAGCATGGAAATGAGCAGGTATTGCATGTTATCGGATTTGCCAAAATTGTAGGGGACATTACAAATGGTGCAAAATCAGTTGTTTATTTCTTCGGTTTGGCGTTGTTTATTACTGCAATATTGTTATATTTATACTCTGGTAACGTCAAATTAACGATTTACCCATTGGTATGTTCAGTAGTTGCAGTTATTTGGCAATTGGGTACCTTGAAAATTCTTGGGTTTGGAATAGACCCAATGAATATACTGACACCCTTTCTTATTTTTGCTATCGGAGTCAGTCATGGCGTACAAATGATATCGACCTGGACTGATGAAATTAGTACACATAAACAAGGAAAACTGGATGGTGACAAAGCGGCGAAATATACTTTTGCTGTACTGCTGTCGCCAGGAATAATTGCCCTTTTAAGTGATACAATCGGATTTGCTACTATATATTTCATCGATATTCGTATCATTCAAGAACTGGCAATCACAGCAACCATTGGTGTAGCACTAATTATTATTACCAATTTAATATTGCTACCGATCCTTTTGTCTACTATAAACACCTCTAATTTGGGTGAGTTTTGTGAAAAGTGCAGACTCAAAAAAGACAAAGACTCGAAATTTTGGCGTGCTATTGCTGGTTTTATCAAAAATCCTTTAGCGGGTATAGCCGTGGTAGTACTAATTGGACTGTTCGGTTTTGGTTATATAAAATCTCAAGAAATGAAAATTGGAGATTCTAAAACCGGTGTTCCAGAGTTGAGACCTGATGCACGGTACAATATAGATGCTATGAAAATCAGTACTCAATTTTCATTAGGTGTTGATATGATAAGTGTGATTGCAGAATCCAGTTCCAATGCCTGTACAGAAAGTTTTAAAGCAATGTCTAATATTGATAGATTTGCATGGCACATGGAAAATGTGCCAGGGGTACAAAAAGTCATCACATTGTCACAATACGCCAAAGTGATTACCTCTGGATGGAACGAAGGCAATCCAAAATGGCGTGCCTTATCAAGAAACAATTTTGTAATGCGCCAAAGTTTATCAAGTATTGATACCGATACTGGTTTACTGAATAAAGACTGCAGTACCATGCCTATCATGATTTTTACCGAAGATCATAAGGCAACGACTATTAATCAAGTGGTAGCAGCTGTTAACAATTACAGAATTGATAATCCTCCTAAAACTGATGCCAATTTAACTAAGGTGGTTAATGCTATATACGCTTTTGATGATTCAGATAGGGCTACGGTAAAATTGTTGGTGGATTCAGTGGAACTACTGGGTGATAATCCAGCAGAAAAATACAATCAAATTGTTGAGTTTTCAAACGGTATAGATATTGATAATTCTGATGACATTGAGTCACTCAAAGATGAAGTAAATACTTACATTCTGAATAATCCGCAAAAGCTTACAAAATTAGATGAATTAGCCGAAGGAGAGGTCAGATTTAGACTAGCAACAGGCAATGTTGGAGTAATGGCAGCAACCAATGACGTGGTTAAAAAAGCTCAGATGCCGATGTTGATCTTGGTGTATGCAGCTATTGTATTGTTGTGTTTACTCACATTTAAAACATTGCTTGGAACACTCGCCATTGTTATACCTTTGACATTGGTATCGTTTTTGGCTTATGCCTTAATGGCATTTATGGGTATAGGCTTAAAGGTCAACACCTTGCCGGTAGTGGCTTTGGGTGTAGGAATTGGTGTCGATTATGGTATTTATATATTCAGCAAAATGCAGTTATTCTTAAAACAAGGGAAAAGCTTGTATGACGCATACTATGAAACATTGCGATTAACAGGTAAAGCTGTATTCTTTACAGCAATCACCTTGGCAGTGGGTGTAGGTACTTGGATGTTTAGTGACTTACAGTTCCAAGCTGATATGGGTGTTTTATTGGCATTTATTTTTGTACTAAACATGTTAGAGGCATTATTAACACTTACGGCACTGGCTTATTGGTGAATGCCACAATATAGAAACCGAACTTAATCTTAGGAATT